>CABGHH010000005.1 GCA_902158745.1 Candidatus Methanolliviera sp. GoM_asphalt | reverse complement strand
ATGATAGAAGGCGGAAAACCATATACGGTCAAGCTTATCTTTGAGAAGAATACAAAGAAGATCATTGGTGCACAGATAATCAGTGATAGTGATTACTCTGTAAGATACATCGATATGATCACTCTGGTAATAAGAGAGGGTCTAACTGCATTGGACATGACGACGATAAGATGCGCCGGTCAGCCCGAGTTGTCTCCAGAACCGAGTGCAGAGCCTATCACATTAGCCGCTGAAGATGCTTTCACGATGATGTATCCTTTTTGAGGAATACTCATTGACACAAAAGGATCTTGCTAAAGTTTCAACAGAGAAAAAAGAGGTAGGTGATAGGCATTGAATATATTTAAAAGAAAAACAAAAAAAATTGACGGAGATACGTACAAGAGCATAGCAGATTTCAAAGAGGGAACATATCCCAGCGAGCCTCTCTTGATAACCAACAGTAATGTGGATGAGACACTGAGCAGATTTCCCTTGGTCGTGGTCGATTGCTGGGCTACCTGGTGTAGGCCGTGCAGGATGATTGCACCCATCATCGAAGATCTGGCAGAGGAGAGGGCAGGAGAGATTGTCTTTGGAAAGTTAAACGTGGATGAGAACCGCTCAATATCAATGAAGTACGGGATAGCGGCAATTCCAACACTGCTTGTCTTTAAAAATGGAGAGTTTGTAGATCAGATAATCGGTGTGATGTCAAAGAAAAGCTTGGAGAAGAGACTCAAAGGTTTGAGCGGGGTAAGATGAGTTTCACTCTTCAGCAATCAGGAACCTAAAAACACCAATGGTGTCCTTTCTATATCGCGTGGATCTCTGCCCAAATTGAATGCTCAAAAATCTTCGATTAGCTAAAAATGCCGAGGAGATTTTGAATTATTTAATTTAATCTTCGCATAGTGGAGATTTGTGGTTGTTCTTTTATCTGCAAAACGTTATGCAATTTACGATTTTACGATTTCGGTCTTACAAAACATTAATATTGAGGCAGATTATATAAACAATAAAGGAAAGTGGATAAAAATATACGCTCTTTGAACGATTATTTTTGTGAGGTGAAAAATTGATGAAGATCGGAGTAATCTCAGATACGCATGCGGATAGCATCGGAAGTATCAACGAGAAGATAATAGAGGAGCTTAAGAGAGTAGATTTAGTCGTTCATGCGGGAGATATCACCTCTCTAAGATTATTAAATGAGTTGAGAGAGATCAACGAGGTGGTGGCGGTTCGGGGAAATATGGATATGTTAGAGGTGAAGAAGATACTTCCAGAAAGAGAGGAATTTAAGGTGGGAGAGATAAAAATTGGCGTAATCCACGGTTGGGGATCACCCTTTGGGCTCGAAAAGAAGATAATAAAGAGATTCGATGATGTGGACGTGATAATCTATGGTCACACGCATCGCGCAAAGAACGAATGGATCGGTGATCTCTTGCTCTTCAATCCAGGGATGACAAGGAAGTCGTATGGCATCCTAAAAATAGATGAAACAGTGGAGGGAGAGATTATAAAGATATGAGGAGTAAGATGAAATTGAAGAACAATATAAGAAGGGTGGCAGAACTCATAAGTGAATCTAAGTTGACTGTGGCATTAAGCGGTGCTGGAATGTCCACAGAATCTGGAATACCTGATTTTAGAAGTCCAGGAACGGGGATATGGGAGAAGATCGATCCGGTGAAGTTTGGAAGTATAAACTCGTTTCTCGCGGGCTTCGATCTGAAAGAGATCATGAAACTTGCTGAAGGGATGGATATATCCAAGATATTCACGGCGGAGCCAAATGAGGGGCATAAAGCATTGGCAGAACTCGAAGAGATGGGAAAACTCGAATGTATAGTAACACAAAATATAGACATGCTCCATCACAGGGCAGGAAATAGGAACGTGATTGAGATTCACGGATCTATTCGCACGTCCAGTTGTATGTATTGCGGGAAGAAGATGGAATTTGAAGAATTTTTAGCCAAGGCAATGGAACAACAAAGAATTCCTCCGATCTGTGAATGTGGTGGCATAATCAAACCAGATGTTGTATTTTTTGGAGAGATGCTCCCCCAAGATGCACTCTCAAGATCGATGGAGTATGCACATAAATGTGATCTATTTTTATCCGTCGGATCTTCCCTGGTCGTCTATCCAGTTGCAAGTCTGCCCCCTTTGGCCAAGAAGAGTGGTGCAAAGCTCGTCATAATCAGCCTAGAGGCGACACCTTACGACAGGATCGCAGATGTGGTGATTCACGAAAAGGTCGGGGAGGTCTTACCGAAGATCGTGGAAGAGGTAAAGAGGATGAATTGAAGATTTTGATTTACTGCTGATGAAAGCCCGATGTAGTTGCAAATCGAAGATTTTTAGGAACTTTAGCCCGGGAGAATATATCAGCAAAAATAATGCCAAAATAACTCTATTTTTATTTATTTCTCCACCTTCTCCACTTCTTCCTCTTTAATATTGGTTAAATCTACGCGATAAAAATCGTCTTCACTCGGCAGGACCATAAAGAGATCAGATGTGTAATCCATTGTCGCATTTGCATCCTTCACCTTCACTTCGAGAAGGTGTCCTCCTGCTCTTCTGTCTTCTGTTATGAAATGAAGGTGATATCCTGGGACGTTCATCCCTCCGACATAAGAAGGAGATCGAAAACCAACTATCGTTCCCTTCGCATCATTGAACTCGAAGATTGATTGATCTTTTGTTACCTCGGCCAATGGTGGATATGGTTTCACCTGTTTTGGCACGCTCCTTGTCTTCACGTAGCTGAAAGTTCCATCTATCTTTATGGCATAGAAGATATTCTTCGTTGGGATCATATCATCGATGAAATCCCTTATATCTTCATAATTCATTCCTTCATCCAATTTTACTTCTCTATCGCCATCAAAAAATGTTACATTCGCAAAAGGCGTCTTCATCGAATCTTTAACTTTATATACAGAACCATCACTCTTTATCTGATAAAACTCTCCATCAAGAGCTACCATCTCTCCATCCAATCCATTGAAAGTTCCGATACCGAAGTCACCATATCTTTTCAGATCACCAAAGGAGACACCTCCATCATAGACCCCATTTAACAGGGCACCTATGGTGGAGACCTGTGTCAATGTCTCTTGATATTCGAGACCCTCGGGTGTATAGAGTAAATTTTCCTCCTTTTGTGTTCCTAATGTATATGCACCATAGATCGAAGCGATAAAGAGAATTGCTATGAAAAACCAGACGATCTTATTAATTTTCACCTTTCTTTAACCCCTTGCCATCTCCCCTTCTCTTCTTGATCATCAAATTATTTACAGCCGATATGTATGCCTCTACGGATGCCATAATGATATCCTCCCTTGCAGACCTTGCACTCACCGTATTTCCCATCTCGTCTTCCACATTTATGGTCACCTCTGCAAGGGCATCCGATCCTCCACTGATCGCATTTATTCCAAAGTCTTTCAATCTTATATTAGACCCAAGGATATCCTGTATCGTCTTCAACGCCGCGTCCACCGGACCTACGCCGACGTCGGCTCCGATCTTTTCTTCTCCATCCACGATCGCCTTTAAAACCGCAGTGGGAGTTATTTTATTTCCAGCCATCACCGAAAGCTCGTTCAGCGTGATATATTGCTCTCTTTTTGGTATATCTCCAATAACCGCTTCTGCCATCGCGTAGAACTCTGTATCCGTAATTTTCTTACCCTTGTCTCCGAGTTTTTTTACCCTTTCCGTTATCTCTCTCAGATCTTCTTCTCTAACGGATATCCCGTACTCTGCTAACATATTTTTTATCGTGTGCCTTCCGGTGTGCTTTCCGAGAACGAGCCTTCTTCTATGCCCCACCATCTCTGGAGTCATTATTCCCGGTTCAAATGATCTGCTGTCTTGAATTATACCGTAGGCATGGATGCCAGATTCATGGGAAAATGCGTTCTCTCCGACTATCGGAAAATTTGGAGGGAGTTTGAACCCAGAATACGATTCTACCAGTCGGGAGGTCTCAAATAAATATTCAGTCTTTATATTCGTCTTCACACCGTAAATTGAGTGTAGAGCCATCACCACCTCCGAAAGACTCGCGTTCCCAGATCTCTCTCCTATCCCATTCATCGTAACCTGTACTTCTCTCGCTCCAGATTCTACGGCGGCTAACGTATTCGCAACGGCCAAACCGAAGTCGTTGTGGCAGTGAACGTCTATTGGAACATCTACATGTTTTGATATCTTTGAGATGAGCTCGTGCATCTTGAATGGAGAACTCACCCCGACGGTATCTGGAACGTTTATTATGTCCACTCCCGCCTCCCCGACTGCTTTATATATATCAAAGAGATACCCCTCGTCCGTCCTCGTGGCGTCCATCGCGCTGAAGAGGCATTTTATCCCGTGATCTTTGACGTACTTAACAGAATCATAAGATAAATCCAAAATTTCTTCTTTTCCCTTCTTTATCGTGCTATTTATCTGTACATCGGAAGTAGAGACGAATACGTGAACCATATCTACATTGGACGCTATACACGCATCCATATCTTCCCTAACTACCCTTGCAAGTCCGCATATATCACTATCCAGATTTAAAGAAGATATCTTCTTTACGGTGGATCTTTCTCCCTCCGTGGAGGATGGAAAACCAGCCTCTATGACATCAACTCCGAGTTTATCCAGCTGTCTTGCGATATTTATCTTGGTTTTATCCGAAAATGATATTCCTGGCGTCTGTTCTCCGTCCCTAAGCGTGGTATCGAAGATGGAAACATATTCGGGAAGGTTTATTTTATATTCCATAAGTGTTTCAATAGAATTAAATAACGCTATAAAACATTTTTGTTATAGAAGAAAAAAATCTAAAGAAGAGGTGATGATAATCTCGATACGTCTTCCGGATGTTCAGGCAACATCGCCAGATGTGATGGTAAATCTAAACCGTGTTGGAGTTACAGACGTTAAAAAACTCGTGGAGGTGGCAAGAAAAGATAAAAGACCAATTGTTCTCATATCGAAGTTCGATATCTTTGTTGACCTCCCCTCAAATAGGAAGGGGGCCAACCTCTCGAGGAACTTTGAGGCGATGAACGAGGTTTTGGAAGAAGCCACGGCATCTCCGGTATATATGATAGAGGATCTATGCGGGGAGATAGCAAAAAAACTTCTTGATAGACATGAATACGCTCAAAGGAGCGAGACGAGAATGAAGAGCGAGTACGTGGTGAGAAGAAGAACCCCTGCGACGAAACAGCAATGCCAGGAGGTCATAGATATATTTGCCGAAGCTTCAGCGGAAAGGGGTAAGGGGATAAAGAAGATGATCGGGGCAGAAGTGGTGGGTATGACCACCTGTCCGTGTGCTCAAGAGATGATGACGGAGCAGGCGATAGAAGAATTACGAAAGATCGGAGTAGATGAAGCGAAGATAAAAGAATTTATCTCCCGATTCCCGATGGCGACGCATAACCAGAGGGGCAGGGGGATAATCTCCATAGAAACCTCGGAAGGCTACGACGTATCTTTGGACGATATAATAGAGGTCATAGAGAAATCGCTGAGTTCACCCATATTTGAGTTCCTCAAGAGATCTGACGAGCAAGTGCTTGTATATAATGCCCATAAAAATCCAAAATTCGTCGAAGATTGCGTCAGGGAGATGGCAAAAAATGTAGTGGGAAAATTTAGTCATCTGCCCGATGAAGCGATCGTGACTATAAAACAGATCAATGAAGAGAGCATTCATAGGCATAATGCGTTTGCAGAGAGGGTCGCAAAGATGTGTGAGTTGAGAGATGAGATAAATGGCGGGGGAAATAAGAGAATGATCCTCGCTGATTGAAAATAGGAGATTTTTAAATTGGGGATGTGGTCGTCTCTTAGGGGCAGGTTCTCTCTTTGGGTGGGTAAGATATTTGGAAGAAGATCGGTAAAGATTGGGATTTATGGTCCCCCGAATGTGGGAAAGACAACGCTTGCCAACAGAATTATCAAGGACTGGTCAGGAGAGGATGTGGGTGTCGTCTCGGATATACCTCATGAGACAAGAAGGGTTAGGAGGAGAAAGGACGTTAAAATAAATGTTGATAGATCGTCTATCAAGCTTGATATCGTGGATACGCCCGGATTGGCAACCAAGATAGATTTTCGTGACTTCTTGAGCTACGGTTTGGAAGAGGAGGAGGCAAAGAAGAGGGCTAAAGAAGCCGCGGAGGGAGTAATAGAATCTATAAGATGGTTGGACGATTTGGATGGGGTTTTACTCGTCATGGACGCCACTGAAGACCCATACACGCAGGTCAATATCACCGTCATAGGAAATATGGAGGCGAGAAGACTTCCAATGCTGATAGTTTCAAATAAGATAGATCTACCAACTGCCTCTCCGGTGAAGATAATTGAGGCATTTCCGCAACACACCGTCGTTCCAATATCCGCATTGAAGGGGAATAATATGGATAAGCTCTACGATGGCATATACGAGCATTTCAGGTGAAAAGATGGTTCGTGTAGATATGATATCTGAGGATTTGCTGGCGTCGATGACCTCCGCCGAGAAGATAAGGATGATCCTGGATGGGGTCATGGAGGGAAAAATACTCGTTCTCGAGCGGGGTTTGATGCCCGATGAGGAGGCAAAGTTGATAGAAGCCACAATGGTGGAGATATCTCCAGAATTCGTGGGAATAGAGATGGAGAGCTATCCCGCGAAAGAGAGAAGATCTTTGGTGGATAGATTGTTTGGAAGAAGTAAATCACAGGCGAGGCTAACCGTCATAGGTTCACCAAATCAGCTTAAAACGATTAAAAAGGACAGAGGATTAATAACTGCCTTAATATCTGAAGTATGAAATGATTGGAAATCCTCCATGAGGAGTTTTAAATGATTGCAAATCAAAGATTTGATTGCAAATGTTCCATTTGCAAACTTGAAAATCAGAGATTTTCAAATGCAGACTTAAAAATCGGAGATTTTTAAATGATTACAAATTTTCAATTTGTAAACTCAAAAATCGGAGATTTTTAAATGCCGCACAGATGTGCGCGATGTGGAAGGGTATATGAAGATGGTGACCCTGAGATGCTTAAGGGGTGCTCCTGCGGAGGCAAGAAATTTTTCTACATCAAAAAGATAAAAAATCTGGAAGATGTGATAGGCGAGATAGATCTCATAGATGAGAGCGATACAGAAGATGAGGACAAAGAGCATGTGGAAAGCATTAAGCTGTTGAACGATGGATCTTACAATCTAAATTTGGACCTTCTCTTGAGAAGAGACGAGATAATAATTGAGAAGAAGGATGGGACATACGCCCTTCATCTGCCATCTTTCTTCAAGAAGAAAAGCTAAAATCATATTGACAGAAGAACATTTGAGGCGAAACTATGAACCTTAAGAAGTTACTACAATATATTAGTTATGCATGATAAGAAGATATTGAACGGCAGAATTCTGATAGGTGAAGATCTCGATTTAGTGGAGGGCAATCTGATCATCGAGGGTGAAAAGATTGTGGGAATAGAGGAAGAGAGCGCCGGGAGCGATATCATAATTCCTGCCTTTATAAATGCTCATACACACATAGGTGATTCCTTTGCTAAAGATATCCCATTTAAAGATCTAGTAGAGATTGTAACTCCACCCAACGGAATCAAGCATAGATTACTGATGGAGACGCCGGAAGATGAAATTTTAGATTCGATGAGGATAGGTATTAGGGATATGGTGAGATGCGGAACCGTTCTATTCGCCGATTTTAGAGAGGGCGGGCCAAATGGTGTAGAACTTCTAAAGGATGCGTTAAAAGATACTCAATCGATCGGGGCAAAGATATTCGGGAGACCAGAAAAATCTGGGGATATCAGGGAGGTTTTGAAGGGGGCAGATGGGATCGGAATGAGCAGTACAAATGATCATGATTGGGATTTTTTGGTCGAATCTTTAGAAGAGACGCATAAAGCCGGGAAGAAATTTGCGATCCATGCAGGAGAGAGGGACGAGACCGATATTGAGGGTGCGATCGATCTGGGAGCAGATATACTGGTTCACCTTACCCATGCGGATGAGAGGTATTTAAAGCGAATAAAGGACTTGGATATTGGAGTGGTCGTCTGTCCACGGTCAAACTTTGTTACAGGGGTAGGAAGACCAGATTTGAAGAAGATGCTCGATTTGGGGCTTAACGTCGCTATAGGAACCGATAATTTCATGTTAAACTCCCCAAACATCTTTTCAGAACTTGAATTTATCTCAAAAATTTTTTGCAAAGGTAATGATAAAGAGGTTCTGAAGATGGCATGTAAAAACCCGTCCAAGATATTTGGATTAGATTTTGGGGAGATATCCGAGGGGAAAATCGCAAATTTGATCGTTTTAGACGGAGAATCATCCAATCTACATGGGTGCAGAGATGTTATAAGAAGCATTGTTAGAAGGGCACGTCCAGACGACATAAAATGGGTTCTTTATGGAGGGAGATTCTCCTATTCCCATAAGAACCCACCTAACTAAACTAAAATTCACCCCTGCAAAACTATCTCTATGTGAATATCCTTTGGTATCTGTATCCTCATCAACCGCCTTAGCGCCCTCTCATCTGCATCCATATCGATCAACCTTTTGTGTATCCTCATCTCCCAGTGGTCCCAAGTTTCAGAACCTTCGCCATCCGGGCTCTTTCTACAGGGAACGACCAACTTCTTGGTCGGCAGCGGAATGGGACCCCTTATACCCACTCCGGCTTTATCGGTTAGTTCCTTAATCTGAGCGCATAGCTTGTCCAGTTCAACCGGAGACTTTCCGGATAGACGTATTCTTGCCTTCTGCTCCATTATATATCACTCTATTTCTTCTTCACATCAAGGCATATTCCAGCGGCGATGGTCATTCCCATATCCCTCACCGCAAATCTTCCGAGTTGCGGTATATCCTTTGCCCTCTCGATTACCAACGGTCTCGTGGGCCTGATCTTTACGATTGCCGCATCTCCACTCTTTAAAAATGTGGGATTCTCCTCTACGACTTGTCCGCTCTTTGGATCCAATTTCTTCTGCAATTCGATGAAGGTACACGCCACTTGCGTTGTATAGCAATGGAATACCGGTGTATAACCCACAGTGACCGCCGTCGGGTGTTGTAATATCACGATCTGCGCGGTAAACTCCTCGGCAACTATGGGCGGAGTGTCCAGGTGCCCACAAACGTCACCCCTCCTCAAATCTTTCCTGGCGACACCCCTAACATTGAAACCGATGTTGTCTCCGGGCAATGCCTCCGGCATCTCTTCATGATGCATCTCTATAGATTTTATCTCTCCCACGATATCTGCCGGCTGAAATATGACTTTGTCGCCCTTCTTCATCCTTCCGGTCTCCACCCTTCCCACAGGTACGGTTCCAACGCCGCTGATCGTGTAGACGTCTTGTACTGGCAACCGGAGAGGCAGATCCACAGGCATTCCAGGTTTTTCGATCGTATCTAATGCCTTTAGAATTGTTAGATCCTTGTACCATGGGATATTATCGCTCAGCTTGACAATGTTATCTCCTTTATATGCGGACACAGGTATGAACGGCACCTTATCGATCTTATAACTCACCATCTTCAAGAGACCGCCTATTTCATTCTTCACCTCATTGAACCTCTCCTCACTGTATTTCACAGAGTCCATCTTATTTATGGCTACGATCATCTGGTTGATACCCAGCGTCTTCGACAAGAATACGTGCTCCTTCGTCTGCGCTTGAACACCATCCTTCGCATCCACGACAAGGATCGCCGCATCCGCCTGACTTGCCCCGGTGATCATGTTCTTCACAAAATCCCTATGTCCGGGACAATCCACGATCGTAAAATAGTATTTATTAGTATCAAATCTTCTGTGTGCCACGTCTATAGTGATACCCCTATCTCTTTCCTCTCTCAGGCTATCCATCACCCATGCAAACTCGAACGTCCCCTTCCCCTTCGCTTCCGCCTCTTTTTTATATTTTTCTATCACGTGCTTTTCTATCGCTCCGGTATCGTGCAGCAACCTGCCGATGAGCGTTGATTTACCGTGGTCTATATGACCAACAACTGCCAGATTGATATGTGTTTTTTCAGCCATCTTTACTCCTCCAAAGTTAATTTATTTAGTCCGCTCGAAGGTTTATAATCCTACTGTTATATATAGTCACTCGGTTCTGGTACCTTCTCCTTAAGCCCCTTCCTCCTCCTTATACCGAGGACAACATCGGCACGAAGGCTCTGTGGCAACGCCTGAAATCCAACATTTTCTGTGTTCCAGAGGGCCCGCCCCTCCGTCGCAGATCTTATATCCCCAGCAAACCCAAACATCTCCGCGACCGGCGCCGTCCCCTTCACCACCACATCTCCTTCGGTCTGAATGTCAGATATCTGTCCTCTTCTCCCTTGCAACTCCCTTGTAACATTGCCCATATAGTCCTTGGGAGCGCTTATAAATACCTTTTGGATAGGCTCGAGTAAGATCGGTTTTGCCATGAGAATGGCAGCGTATATGGCATTCCTCGCCGCTGGAATCACCTGTGCGGGGCCCCTATGAATAGTATCTTCGTGCAATTTAACGTCTGTCAATTTTACTTTTACTCCCTGACAGGGCTCCTTCGCCAGAGGACCACCGCGCATAACTTCTTTGAATCCTTCCAAGATCAGTTCCATCGTCTCAGGCAGATACTGTATCCCCTTGGTCATATTCAAGAATAGATTATTTCTATACTCGTCAACTACGGCCTTTGCCTCTCCTTTATTAAATCCGGCGTCCATAAGAAGATTCCTCCTCTCTATCTCTGGAAGTCTCATTGAGAACGAACCGGATTTTAGCAACTCAATGATCGGTTCCTGCAGTGGTTCGACCTCTATATAGAATCTATTATGCCTGTTGGGCGATACCCCCTCTGTCGGGCCTGCCTCAGATAAAACGCCTTCTCTATATACCACTATCGGCTCAGAAGTTATTATTGGAACTTTTTTCTCCTTCTCTATCTTGTGGGCGGTTACTTCCAAATGGAGCTCCCCCATGCCGGAGACGAGGTGCTCTCCGCTCTCCTCGTTGATCTCAACCTGAATCGTGGGATCTTCTTTCGAGATACGCCTCAAGACCTCGATGAGCTTTGGGAGGTCTTTCATCTTCTTCGCCTCCACCGCGACGGTAACGACGGGCTCACTCACATGTTTTATCTCCTCAAAGGGAACTACATCTTCAATATTGGAGACGGTTGATCCCACAATTGCATCTTTAAGTCCTGTGAGTGCCACAATATTTCCGGCGGGTATCTCCTCGACCTCTATCCTATCCGGCCCCATATAGACACCGACCTGTTGAACTCTATTTCTTCTGTTTATCCCAGATATGTTAAATTCCATTCCTCTCTTCAAGGTTCCACTGAACAATCTTCCCGTAGCTACCTCTCCTGCGTGTGGATCTGGCAAGATCTTTGTAATCATCAGCGCCACATGCCCCCCTCTATCACACTCGATCATGGACCTTGCCACCTCGCTCTCCATATCACCGTGCCATATAGCAGGAAGCCTAATCTTTTGAGCCTGTAAAGGATTTGGAAGGTGCTCGATGACCATATCAAAGACTACTTCATGCAAAGGAGATCTTTCTGCCAGCTCTTTCATCCTTCCACTTTTGCAATAATCATAGACCTCATTAAAACCCACGCCCGTCTCATCCATCGTTGTGACACTTATAGCCCAGTTGTAGAGCGCAGATCCGAATGCCACCGATCCATCGGCAGGGTTTACCTTCCATCCCGACTCGTATTTATCCCTATTTATCTCCTTTATGAGATCGTTTCCCTCTTCTATAACCTTGGCCAATCTCTTCTGCATATCTTTTTTGTCGATTTTAAGCTCGTTTATCAGTCTATCGACTTTATTGACAAAGAAGAGAGGTTTTACATTCTCTTTCAAAGATTGCCTTAAAACGGTCTCTGTTTGTGGCATGACTCCCTCAACAGCGTCTATAACTACGACTGATCCATCTACTGCCCTCATTGCCCTTGTGACGTCACCCCCAAAATCTACATGCCCTGGAGTATCTATAAGATTGATGAGATAATCTTCTCCGTTGTATTCATGAACCATCGAGACATTTGCCGCATTTATCGTGATTCCTCTCTCCTGCTCCTCCTCATCGTAATCCATAAAGAGCATCTTTCCCGCCAAATCCTCAGAGATCATTCCTGCGCCTGCCAATAAATTATCGGTTAATGTGGTTTTGCCGTGATCTATGTGTGCGACGATGCCTATGTTTCTGATCCTCTCCGTCTTGTCCATCAGTTTCTTGACCTTTTCCACCATCTCTCTTCTGCTGACCATCTCTTCACCGTGCGGCCTTGGCGACCCTCTCTTTCTCCTCTTTCTTTGATATAGAGTAACACTTAATATCGTACTTTGCAGCGGCGATTATCTCCGATGCGAGACAATCTTCTATAGTCTTCTTATTCTTGAAAGAAGACGAAGACGCACCCTTGGTGATGAACATTAAAGCCTCATCGACCCTTCTCTGGGGAGACGTATCGACAGATTTGGGAACGGCCAAACCTGCATATTTGAGATGAACGGTCTCCTCTCTTGGGCCTGCATTCCCTATAGCATCAATTAAAACTTGCACCGGGTTTTTTCCCGTTCTTTCATTTATTATCTCAAAAGATTTTTTAACGATATTATAAGCCTTAATCTTCTTTCCAGTATTCTTCTCAGTTCTCATAACTTTATTGATGAGCCTTTCTACGATATTCTCCTTGGATTTATCCTTACCTTTATGCCTTCCACAGGTATGAGGTACAATGACCGACTTTAAAGAAACATAGTTCTTTATGCTTGGGTTATTTATAACGACCTCGCCCAGTCTCCACTTATCAAAGAGAAGAAGATCGTCCAGAACATTTGAAGATATATCATTTATCTTATTTTCCTTTACTCTCTCTTCTTCCATCAATCCACCTCAACGTATGGGTTTCTCTCGTCTTCCCCTCACCATCTCTGAAAGAGAGGTATTATTGACTGCTATTACCTTGAACTTGACACCGGGAATGTCCCCCATCGATCCGCCCATTCTTCCACCGATTCTCTCCACTAAAACCTCATCATGCTCGTCTATAAATCCTATCGCACCATCCTTCGGGCAAAAAGCGGTTATCCTCTTGCCATTTGTCACCAGTTGAACCTTAACCGCCTTTCTGATGGCAGAATTGGGTTGTTTTGCCTCGATTCCCACCTTCTCTAAGACGATTCCGCGACACTGCGGTGCTCCCCTGAGTGGATCGACCTTGACACTTACATCTTTCGTTCCCCGGTGGTGCTTCTTTTCTCTCAAACTGAATTTCTTCCTATCCGCTTTGAGCTTTCTCGCACTGTACATGCCTTTTCCCATAATAACTTTTTCCCCTCAATTTATGATCACATCATCTATACCATAATGTCTTTGGGCCAATTTCTTGACCTTTTTGATTCTCCTGCCATTTTTCCCGATGGCTAACCCTCTATCCTCCATCGCAACTCCCACAGATGCCAACTTCTTATTTTTCTCGTTAAAAATCTTTATTTTTTTAACGGGAACCGGATAAAACGAATTTTGTATGAATTCTCCCGCATCATCCGAGTATTCGACCACCTCTACGGGATTACCAATTGATTTTTTTATCCTATTTATATTTATCCCCTTTTTCCCTATTGCCAACCCCATATCACCTTTTTTTACGACAAATACTACTTCTTTCTCATCTAATATACAGTCAATTGCCTCTGCACCGGTAAGATGTCCAAAAAGAGCTATATAACGGATTTCTTCTGTCGTTAACTTTATTTCCAAATATGGTCACCTCTACTATCTTTTGGAGTTTGAGAGCAAATCTATGATATCCGATTCCCCCTCATCCGCGATTGATAGAGAGGATATGATGAATGGCTTTCCACATAAAATCCCGAGATCCTTTCCGCTACCGTCAAAAGGATATATTAACACGTCCTCGGATTTTTCCTCAATCTCTTTTCTATAGTTGTAAGGACAGTTTCTCGCAAGTATGATGAGTTCTGCTTCTCTCTCTTTTAAACTCTTCAACGTTTGCCTCGATCCAAATTGCACTTTCCCGGTTTTCACCGCCGTTCTCAAAGATTTGCCAATATCCATCATTTCACCTTCATCTTTTCACTCTTTAACATCAATTCTACATCACCAGTCCCGATCCTTATTGGTACTCCAACAATTATATTTTCGGCCACACCAGAAAGCTCATCAACTTTACCCCACGAAGAAGCATTCAGGAGGTTGGTAGTTGTGAGTTCAAACGCAGCCCTAGATAAGACGCTCTTTTTCTCTCCAGCAACACCGTGTCTGCCTATCTGTTTTGCCTCTCCATTCATAGTCATAGCATCTGCCACGAGCATTATATGTCTTCTATCTACATCCAAACCTTGTTCACCAAGCGTATCAACAATCTCAGCTATTATAGTTTTCCTAGCGGCCTCTATTCCCAAAACCGCTTCTATCTCTTTTATGCTGTTCGTTTTTGTTCTGTATGGATCCACTCCCTTGACCCGTATAACAGACTTTAGAGCCGAACCTTCGGTATAGAGAACGTATTCATCACCTTCTTTTTTCACAACCACCCTTTTTATATCTTTTATCCCCTCTATGGTAACATTATTGAGCTTTTCTGCCATCTGAAGGATGTCCTTAAAGGATCTTTTGGGTGGTCTAATTCTGAATATCAGATCATCTCTCACGATATCAAACTTCTTCTCCAGCTTTTCAAGGATGTCTTCAACACTTAAATCTCTCCGTTCAAAAGATTTCTCATCCAGCTCTACAATGATCTCCATCTCGTTTAGATCGGTTGAGATCGCTCCTATATCCAACATAGTCGTCCTCTCTATCTTTAGCGCCAATTTTCCCGCAAATTCTCTATCATTTGCATGCTCTTTTTCTATCCTTACCGTCATGATGGGTGTGCTCGGTTTACTTCTCACATCCAATATCTCTATCAAACGAGGAAGACCGAGAGTCACGTTTATCTCTGCCACCCCGGCGTAATGAAAGGTACGCATCGTATTATGCGTTATAATCCCATCAAAGGTAGCGAATGTTTCTAAACCATCGACAGAAATATCATAAACATAAGCCGATTTTGCATCTTCATAGGATATAGATTTTATTTCATCCCATACTACATCGCTATTCAACATTTGACGTAATATATCCATCTCGTTTTCAATATCAATCTTTTTCTCGTTTGCTATTCTTTCAAACTTCTTTATATATCGAGCCAGCGTTTTTCTTCCTATTCTCTGTCTTTTTGTAAAATTGTTTACCAACCTTTTTGGAAAATTTATTTTATTTGCTACTTCGTGGAATACATTGCCAAAGTTGGGAATCATATCGACAATGTCATAGGATTTAAAATCTAATGAATTGAGTTCACACAATTTTTCTAACCTATCTTTTTTACTCTCTATATCAGAACCTATCTTTTTGAGGAATAAAGGAGCGTATCTGTAAGATATGCTCAATCCATATTGCTTTCCTTTGATTTTTCTGGCAAATATGCCTAATCGATTTAAAAGTAAAGCGATACCATCGATCAATTCTTTAGAAGAAGATGATATCCTAATAACCTTTCTTTGAGTGCTGATATTACCATCACCAGCAAAATAGCCCCTTAATAATCCACACACAAAATCTTCGTTTGCACCATACGTAAAATCTGGGACTCTCTTTTTCGATGCGCCCGTACCGCACACATTCTTCATAAAACTTGATAAAAGAGAGGAATTTATCCTGATGTCATGACCTTTTGCAAAACCACGATAATTGTCATATTCATTATAAGTCAGGTTATACCTTTTTGCAAATTTCCTTACTTTAGAAAGAAATTCTTCGTTTAAGTTAGAAATTGATATATAATATCTGGTTGAATTTCCTTCAGCGAGATATGCTCCAATAAACCATCCAGATAGATGATTCAATTCTATCTTTTCTGGAAGAGGTTTTCTAGAAGGATATGGGTAGATCAATCCTTCTTTTATTACAGCATACTTCATCTGGTTGAGATCCAAAAAATTGCTCAACTCCAGCGAATCAACACAATGAACTGGAAGTTTTTTGATAACAGGTATCCTATCACCAACCTTGAGTTCATTCCCAGAGATAGGAATAATCTTATTTTCATTCCTTGTTACAAAAGAATGGGAATCTGTAGCAGTTATTTCTCTTCCAGAACGTGTTATGAGTTTGAGCAGTTTTTTTGGGCCTATATGCCTGCTGCAAGATATCATCCTCTTCCATTCGATCTTTTCGTCCTGATCTAAACTTGGCACAGATATACTTACCTTGTTGGGCAGATCACAAAGGTCAGCTTCTCCAATTTTTTTATATTCAAATTTATCCATCAATCCATCAACAAATTTTCCTATCTCTCTTACTTTAATCTCATCTCCATGCTTTATGATTATCTTTTCATCTCCAGATAGAGACATCTGCGTCCCCGGTTCCCCCATGCTCTGTGCAGCAACCGTTCCCACCGCCTCGTATGGATCGACCTTCACGCGCTCGTAAGCTTTTATAGTCTTCTCTATAATCTTATTCAGCTCTTCTTCACCGATATCCTTACCGATTAATGCCTCCTTAAGCTCTTCTATTATCTTCTTTGGCAACAGATCGGTTAATTTAGAAATTTTTTCCTCAAAGATCTCTTTGCTAAGCATCATTCTTCCCCCAACACGGAATCTACAATCTTATCTATATCGACAGCTCTTCCATAATCGCTCTTTGCAGGGTCCACTTCATCTTCCCCATACTTGAATTGTATAATCACCCCACTCATTCCCCTGACCGTCCCGTCATATTCAACCTTTAAATCTTGTAGAGCATTTATGAGCCTTCTCTGCAGGTATCCACTCTGGGACGTTCTCACCGCGGTATCGACGAGACCCTCTCTCCCCCCCATCGCATGGAAGAAGAATTCGGTTGGGGATAGGCCAGTTTTATAGCTTGATTTTACAAATCCTCTTGCCTCCGCACTTAAATCTCCTGCTTTAAAGTGAGATAAAGTTCTATCGGTATATCCCCTTGATATTCTTTCTCCCCTCACAGATTGTTGCCCCACACATGCCGCCATCTGTGTGAGATTTAACATTGATCCTCTTGCACCAGAGACCGCCATGATAACACCCGAGTTATCCAATCCAAGGTACCGTTCAGCTACACCGCCGGCATCATCTCTCGCTTTACTCAAAACTTGCATTATTCTCATCTCCAATGTTTCTTCCAATGTTCTTCCAGGAAAAGGTTCTAATTCTCCATTTTCACATGCGAGAATGAGTTTTTTAATTTTGTCATCTGTATCTATAGAGATCTCTTTTATCTGCCGATGCGCCTTTTCAGGAATATCCTCGTTGTCTATACCAAAACTGAATCCGAGATGCGTTATACTGTTTATCGCGAGGTGTGTCATCTCATTCAAAAAATTTTTGGCTCTTTCACCCCCATATTCCTTTATAATCCTATCTAAGATTTGCCCCTTGAATGTTCCAATTCCCCGTTCATCTATGGTTCCTGTTAGAAGCTCTCCATCCCTTACAACAACATAAGCATCGTTGGGGCAATCCATCTTCTCGCAGATATTGCAATTCTTGCATATTCCAGCCCTATATGTTAGATTTAGCCCTTTTGGCAGTATCATACTGAATACCTGTTTTCCTGTCCAGTATGGGCATTCTTCATCATTATTGGCTGGTTCTGGCAGGTTTTGATATTTCAATCCTTTTAATAACGCCGATACATCCTCTTTTTTAAATTTATCTCTTCTCGTCAAGATGAATAGACCGGATATGTGATCGTGAATCCCACCCATTATGGGGCCGCCGAATTTTGGAGAGATCATGTTATTCTGAACGGACATCAAGATCTTCTCCTCGGCTCTAGCTTCTTCTGTCTGGGACGCATGTAGATTCATCTCGTCTCCATCAAAATCTGCATTATAAGGCTGGCAAACGGCTGGATTTAATCTAAAGGTATTATATGGAAGAACTTTTACCCTGTGTGCCATCATACTAATTCTATGCAGAGATGGTTGCCTATTGAATATGACGATGTCTCCATCTTGAAGATGCCTCTCTACAGTCCAATATACATCCAGTTCTTCCGCCAATTCGTCTCTGGTATTATCTGTAATTTTTATTCGTTCTCCGTTAGATCTTTTGACGTAATTGGCTCCTGGATGGTCAGTTCCACGTCTGACGTATTCCCTTGCCTTCTCAATATTCAATTCGTTGACTTCCATCGGAATTGTCAGCTCTTTGGCGATCTTCAAGGGAACCCCCACCTCTTCTATCCCTAAATTTGGATCCGGTGAGATCACAGTTCTTGCAGAGAAATTCACCCTCTTTCCAGATAGATTACCCCTAAATCTTCCTTCTTTTCCTTTTAGCCGCTGAGATAAGGTTTTTAAAGCCCTTCCACTTCTGTGACGGGCAGGAGGAACGCCTGCAGCCTCGTTATTCAAAAAGGTTGTTATATGATATTGTAAAAGCTCCCAAAGATCCTCAATTATCAACTGGGGAGCACCAATCTCTCTATTCTCTTGAAATCTCTGATTTATTCTTATAATGTCGACGAGTTTATGAGTTAGATCATCCTCAGACCTCTGACTGCTTTCGAGTGTTATTGAAGGTCTCACCGTCACCGGTGGGACTGGAAGAACGGTTAAAATCATCCATTCGGGCCTCGCATTTCCTGGATCCATGCCCATCAATCTTGCATCTTCGTCAGATATTTTTTCAAATCTTTCCCTTATCTCGGTTGGCACCAGCTTATCTCCATCTTTAGTCTTATCTGTAATTTCCCGATAAATCGTCGGCTTTACAAATTTTATCACTCTCTGTTCCTCGCCGCAATACGGACATATCTTAACCGTTGAAGATTTCTTAAAGATATCTTTTACGATGTTCTCGGTCTTCTGCCCGGTTCTCTCATACTCTTCTATCTGCTCTAAAAATTTTTTCTTCTCGCCTTCATTCAAGAGGAGCTTACCACACGACCTACACGTACTCTTTAACAGTTGGGAGATCAGCTTATTGAACCCCACGTGCACCACAGGTACCGCGAGTTCTATGTGCCCAAAATGACCCGGGCACTCTCCGACTCTCCCGCCACAGGTTTTGCATATCAACCCCGGATCTATGACCCCAAGGTGTTGATCCATCAAACCCATATCTATAGGATAACCGTCTTCATCATACGTCTCCGCTGTTATGATCTTTACGGCACTCATCTTCCTTATCTCGGTAGGGGATAGAATGCCAAATCTAATCTTCCCAATCTTCTTTAATCCCATACTATCCACCTAAATTGCATCTTCTATCACCAGCCTAGGAGCAATCCCGAGAGATTTCATCTCGTCGAGGAGGAGTTTAAACGCGTAGCTCATCTCTATTGGATATATCTCAGAGGAACTTCCACAGATAGGACAGACGTTTACATTTCTCCTTTTATCATGTATGGCAATCATGCCACACTTGCCACAGACGAGTTCTCTCACCTTATCAGATTCGTCCAGAAGTCTCTCTTTCAGTACCAATGCACTTCCATATCCCACAAGGACGTCCCTTTCCATTTCGCCAAATCTCAATCCACCATCTCTCGACCTGCCCTCCGTCGGTTGCCGGGTCAAGACCTGTACAGGCCCCCTCGATCTCGCGTGTATCTTCAGTCCACTCATGTGATATAATCTCTGATAATAGATCACACCTGTAAAGACGTTCACTCCTATCTTCTTCCCAGTTATACCATCATACATCACTTCTTTTCCGGTATGGGCAAATCCGTGTTTTATCAGGATATTCCTCAAATCTCCCTCTTTCTCCCCAGAAAAGGCCGTTCCATCGATCTTTCTTCCATCTAAACTTCCACCCTTCCCACCAACCATCTCCAAGTTATGTCCAACGGTCATCCTGCTCGGGATGGCATGGGGATTTATGATCAAATCCGGGACGATCCCCTCCGCCGTGAAAGGCATACTCTCCTGAGGAACTATTAAACCAACAACACCTTTCTGGCCGTGTCTGGAGGCAAATTTATCTCCCAGTTCTGGTATACATTGTTTTCTCACTTTTACCTTGGATAATGTTGTTCCATTCACATTTTTCGTAATAAGAACCACATCTACTATACCCCCTTCATTGTGTCTAACCGTCACAGAGGATTCTCTTCTCTTTTGGGGGCCTATCTCTCCAAAATCAGTTGGCTCTTCTAAGAACCGTGGCGGGCTCGTTTTTCCCATTAAAACATCGTTTTCTTCCACATTTATCTCAGGAAAGATCAATCCATCCTCATCCAGGTAAGAATAAGTTTCTCTCTCCCTTGCCCCCCGCACATCCGGATCTGGAACCTCAAACCTCTCTTCCTGCCCACCAGGATATCTCTTTTCTTCGCCTTCATAACTCCTGAAGAAGTATAATCTTGACAAACCTCTATCTATTGAACCTTTGTTCAGTATAAGAGCATCTTCTATGTTGTATCCACCGTAAGATAGAACAGCAACCACAAAATTCTGTCCCGCAGGCCTATCGTCAAATTTTATGACGTCGGAAGTTTGCGTCTTTACCAGAGGCGATTGGGGATATTGCAGATAATACCCTCTTGTATCAAGCCTCAACTTGATGTTGGCGCACGGAAAACCTATCGATTGTTTCATCATCGCCGTTCCCATCGTATTACGGGGAGAGGAGTTGTATTCTGGAAATGGAAGTGACCCTACACATATACCCAGGATTAGGGCGGGGGCAACTTCTAAGTGAGTATGTTCCTTCGTTAAAGAGGCTTCATCTATTGCAACATAGCAATCGTCTTCTTCGTCTGCGTCCAAATATTCTATGGCACCTACTTTTACCAGATCCTCAAATTTTATCTTATTATTCTTTAATTTTTTGATATCTTCGTCTTTTACAAGTGGTCTTGCATCCTCTACTACTATTAAAGGCCGCCTAACCCTTCCACTATCTGTGTTTATAATAACTTCGCCCGTTTCTTTATCAAATGCAATGTTAACTTGATAAGAGATTTTATTTTGTCTTCTAAGTCCTCTAATTTTATCTACAAATTCTATCGGGTTCTTATGAAATCCCACAACGGTACCGTCCAAGCATACACCAACCTTGCCCTTTTTGGATGAGAGATCTAACGATCTTAGGGGTATTAAACCCAATTCATATAGCGTAGATTTCAGCCCTTCTATATCTCCAACACCTGTCGATATTTCGGCCTCCTGGGAAAAATTCTTTACCAGACCACAATTTGGCCCTTCTGGAGTTTCAGAAGGACATATACGCCCCCAATGTGTGGAATGAAGATCCCTTGCCTCAAAATGAGGCTGTGATCTTGAGAGTGGAGATAGTGCCCTCCTTAGATGTGATATCGCCGACATATAATCAGTTCTATCTAAAAGCTGAGAGATCCCACTCCTGTTGCCCACCCAATTTCCGGTGGCCATCGGATGCAGCATCCTATCTGTTAAAACATCTGATCTTACAATCGTCATCACATTCAGATCCCTTCTTCTCAGTTTAGTCCTCTCGAGCTGATATTTTATATCCTTCAAGAGACGAGAAAAAGAGATTCTAAAGAGATTCTCCATGAGGTCTCCAGCCAGCTTTAGCCGTTTGTTCGCATAGTGATCTTTATCATCCTTCCTTTTTTGGCCTATGGCAAGTTTAAAACACGATTCTCCCATTCTACCCAAAAAATAAGCTTTTTCCAGCCTATTTTCCGGTTTATCTCCTATATGAGGTAATAGATATCTATCTAAGATATAATTAGCCCTTTTTATTTGATATTCCTCCGACTGATTGGGGGAAACCCGTTTGCCGATCTCTTTAATCGCTTCTTCTGTCGTATTAACCCCTGCTTCGTCTAAGTTTTCGCCTACAAATTTCTCTATTTCTGGATCGTCAGACATTAAATTAGCGACGTCCTCATCCGTATTCATGCCCAAGGCCCTGACAACGGTGACAAAGTCTATTTTTTTCGGCAAAGATCGAGATACTACATGTAAAATAGATTTTCTATCCTTTTCGACGATTACCCTAGATCTATAACCCCTATTTTGTGATATCACCTCTGCAAAATCAATTTTACCCCATGTTCTCTCCTGCTCCCCCATAAATATTTTATTGGGCGCCAGATCCTCTAATGTCATCAAGACACGTTCTGTACCATTTACGATGAAATAGCCTCCCAAATCCATCGGGTCTTCACCGCATTCTATCATCTCCTCGTCCGTTAGACCGCTCAGGCTACATACCTTCGATCTCAGCATTATTGGTAAGAATCCTATCTCAACCTCCTTTGTCTCCTTCACGTCGTCTCCATCCACCAGAGTCATCTCTAAATATAGCAGGGCAGAATAGGAGATACCTCTTATCCTGGCATCATTTGGGTAAAGTTTGGTTACAACACCATCCGCCTCTTTTAAGATTGGTTCTCCTAACCGTATCTTACCCAATCTCACGAAGAGCCCTTCTATATCCGTTTCGATCGTTCCGAATTCATCAACAACATTTTGAAGCCCCTCATCCATGAACTTGTCAAAAGAGGCGATATGATGCTGGCATATCTTCTCGCGCGTAAAACAGGCTTTAAATAAGATGTCTCTATCTAAAATGATTAAAACCCCCTCAACTAATCTATTACCAATCTATTACCAATCTATTACCAATCTATAAAACTCTGTTTCTCCTGCCGTGTAACTCTCCCTTATAATTTTTATTATGTCTCCCGATTTTGCGTTTATCTCCTTCGCCGCAGGATCACTCTCTTTTATCTTCGGTAGCATCTCTCTCTCTATATCATACTTATTTAAAACTTCTTTTGCTTCCTCTTCATTCAACAATATGTGCTTTGGAACAAGCTCATGATCAAACAGATTAAATTTACCCAAAGAATATCTCCTCTTTATATATTACACGGGCTCGAGGGGAATCGAACCCCCGACCACCTGGTTAAAAGCCAGGTGCTCTGCCTGACTGAGCTACGAGCCCTCATCCTGACGACATTGAATATCTGTGTCTCTCCTTCAGTTCTTGTTTCTTCGCCTCATTCCACCCGCTGACCGCCTGTAGGTAACCGGTAACCCTTGACCAATGCTCCAGATTCTTCCCCCCGCAGACCGGACAGGTATCGGCAATGCCACCAGTTATCGTATAATCGTCGAGACATATCGTCATATCTTTTGTGAAGGCAAAATATCCGATTGGCGTCTTTTTAGCTATATTCATCGTCAAATCGTGTAGGGCTTTTGGGTTTGGCGCACCTTCTCCTAAAAATATGTGAAAGATGTCCCCTCCATCAACGATCGGGAAAAATTTTTCCTCTATTTTAATCTTTTCAAAGATATCTATGTTTGCATCCACCGGCACGTGTGTCCCATTCGTATAATAGATTGGGATATCTCTTTTTCCTTCTTGAATACCTCTCAAACCTGCTTTCAAATCCCCCTTGATAACCAATTTGGCATCTTCCCTATATTCCTCGTGTAAAAGATCTGATACCGCAAATCTCTGAACCGTAGTCTCTGCCGGTGTTCTGGCAAGGACTATCTCAAAACCGCACTTCTGCTTTAGTTCTCTGCAGTATGCCTTCATCTTATTCATCGTCAAGATCGCCAATCTTAATGCGTCTTTAGATTCGTAGAGCTGATATCCAGTATGATGTTGAACCATCTCATTTACGCCAACGACGCCGATCGTGCATACGAGATTTTCTATCTCAACGGCCCTTTCTCCCTTCTTTTTTGTGATTGGGTCCATGGGTCTCTGTGATGCAAAAGGCATTCTACCTCTTTTTACTATATCGGAAATCCAATCCCATTTGATCTTAAAGACCTCTGCTGCCGCATCCATCATCCTGTACAAATTTTCAGATAATAGATCGTCATCTCCCCCTGCCCTATAGGAAGCTCTTGGACAATTCAAAGATACTACCTGAAGACTGCCAAGATTAAAGTGTTTTCCATCCTTAAATTGAATTTTATCCTCAAAATCTGGATCGGTATCTGCATTTGAACTGAATTGGTACGCGCAGCATTGATAACAGCTTATACCTTCTCCGGCACCCCTATATTCTGGCAACTGGTTATCAAAGTAAGGTGTTCCGTATTTGGCAGCCAATTCAAAGGAGAGATCATAAAGTTCCTCGTAGTCAGGCAATTTTGGGTGTTTATGATCAAATTCGAGAACCCAGGAATCTGGTTCGATGAATTGGGGCTCGATAGAGATCTCCGGCTTTGGAAAGTTGAAGGGCTTTCCCCAATAATCGCCCTTTAACATGACGTTCATCAACGCAGAAAAACCCAACCTGACTTCACGCTCAAACTCTTTATATGTCCTTTCGGACCAAACCTTGCCCTTATAGACAGGGCGGACATCTCTCCATATCTTTGGAACTCCAGGAGTAAGTTGCACGCTTGAAAAGACGAGCTGTCCTCCACGAGCGACCATCATCTGCGTCATCTCGTAGACGAACATCTGCATAAGTTGTTCGATCTCTATATAATCCAAATTCTCGAAGTACGGAGCTAAAAACGTCAAAAAATTATAAAAGCCCTGTCCTCCGGCGAAGTTTGTCTGAGCAGATCCCAATGCCTTTACGGCGTGTAGAACTGCCACTTCTGGCCTTTTTGCCGGGCCTGCAACGGAAGATCTAGTCCCAGATCCATCCGGCATAAGACCGTAATAGAAGAAGTACCTCAGATCCCAATCCTGGCAGAACGCCCTCGTTCCAAAATATTCTAAGTCATGAATATGAATATCCCCATTTAGATGAAGATCTGAGAGCTCTCTCGGAAGTGATAAAAGATACTGCTCCTTACATATCTTGTCTGCCTTCTTCTTATGAGACGTCTCTGCATTCCCTTGCAAGTTTGCATTCTCCTTTGCCTCAAATCCTTCTCCAAGATCAATCTCGTGTGCATCGAATACCGGTATACCAACCCTGGTCAAGACGTTCCTCCATTCTGGTCTGCCTCTCTCAAGGAGAATGATATTGACGAGCTCTCTTATCAAAGGGCCACTTAGAAACGTAATCCCCATCTTCTTGATCCTATCTTCGGTCTCCTTTGCTATCTCTTCTGCCTCTTCTCGCTTACAGGAAGGCAATCCATAAAACTGCTCCGCTAATTTTGTCTCTCTCAATAATTGCTCTACGATATGCTTCTTATCCCATGCAAGGACGTGCCCATCGGTGGTTCTAACATCTAACATAAGATTCATTTCCTCTGTTTTTGCAGAACTCTCGCGTGTGATCTCCGATCTCTCCAATACCGATGAATATCTCATTTTATTTTAGCCTTCTTATTATAGTTAACTTTTTTACCTATATTAACTTTGTTCTTTTTGTGCTTTGCCGAACAATTAAATAATTCCTCGATCAATCGATAGATAGATTGCCCGATCGTCTTTATCTATACCCTGATGAGGATGTCATAAAATTTGTATTTATTCGACAATTCTATTCATTTAAAATTCTATTCATTTAAAATTCTCCGAATTTTAAGTTTGAAGATGAAACATTTTCAATCATTTTAAAACTTCTCATCTCTAAAATTCAAACTAAATAAGTATCCGGCTCTTCTAATCTCCTCTTAATCTCATTCAAGAATTCGATCGGTGTATTCGCCATCATCGTAAAGTGATCCCAAAGAAGAATTGCATTCATCATCTTTCTTATCACGATCTCATCATCTCTAACGACAGGTCTCTCAAGAATGCTTCCAACCCCTAATGTGCTCGTTATTCCCCCGCCCATCTGTCCAAAACCGGATGTAACAGATCCAATCGTTCCAACGTTGCTGATGATCAGTATCGGTATATCCCAATATCCCATATCTGACTGAAGACCCTTCTCCTTCATCGATCTTACCTCTTCGTTAAGTTCTCTCGATATACCGATCAATCCCTTTCGGTTCGCTTTTTCGACTATCAATCCACGAATCGTATCTCCTATCTGAACGGGGAGCCCTATCCTTATCGCTTTTGGGTCTGGACATATAATTCTGTCGAGTCTATCGACCCGCCTCCCCGCAATGATTGGAAACTCTTCCAATGCATCCGCCGCAGCTTTTATGATCAATGAATTGATACTTATATGAACGCCGCTCTCTTCTCCTACCTTCTTTCTAAAATCATCCGCATCCGTCATATCGATCTCTGTCCCCACGC
>CABGHH010000004.1 GCA_902158745.1 Candidatus Methanolliviera sp. GoM_asphalt | reverse complement strand
CATCCCATCCTTCTGGCAGTGTATCCAATTTAAAAATAACGTCAAAGAATCTATAGGTGGAGTGTGTGAAGGTAAATTAGTAAAGACTTCGACGATTTCACCAATAAATTGAATCGTCATATATCACGTGGATATTCTTATCATCTCCCTCTGCCTATCCGTTAGCACAGTCTCGTTTCCCATCTTTTTCCTCTATCAAATGTTTTTGATTTACTTTTTGATGCTATGAATCCATAGACTTTCTATAAAGAATGTTGATAACAATTGATATTTTAGTAGTATCTCGTAACATAAAAACCAAAAAACTTATTAACAAGTGATGAAATGAATATGGCATGAGAAAAAATTTCAAAAATTGTGAGGTGCGAGATGATGGCCAAGCAGATGGGATATGTTCCCCAAACAAACCCAATCCGCATTTTTGACCACCGTCTTTGATATGGTTCTTTTGGGCAGGTTTCCATATATAATGTGGTGCAGCAATGAGAGAGATATTGAAAAAGTTTTGGAGACTTTAAGCATGCTGGAGATCGAGGACCTCGCAATGAAGGATTTTAACGAGCTGAGTGGGGGACAGCAGCAAAAAGTTTTGATCGCTCGTGCTTTAGCGCAGGAGCTTGATATTATTCTGCTTGACAAACCCACCTCAAATCTTGACATAAAACATCAGCTCGAAGTGATGGACATAATAAAGAATCTGGTGAAGGAGAACGGAATATCAGCGATAATGGCGATCCATGACCTGAATTTAGCTTCAAGATATGCTGACAAGATAATAATAATGAAAAGTGGGGAGATATGTGCCGCGGGTGATCCTGCCTCTGTACTCACGCCTAAAAACATAGAGCACGTCTATGGCGTTGAAATAGAAGTGATCAATCACGAGAGGGCGGCTTACATCTTGCCAATAAGACCTATACGTTGAATTTAATGGCGGGAGAAGAAATGATGAGAGAGATGATCTGGAAGTGATAAAATTGAAGAGAAATTTTCTTCTGCTCTTGGCGGTGGCATCATTGGTGATCTCGGTGGTGCCTATCGCCGGGGCTTTATATGAGACAAAGACCGATGATGAGGGAGTTTACACGCTCTCGAACCTTCCGCCAGGAACTTATGCAATAACGGCGATTGCTTTTGCGCCAAAATGGGTACCTGGAGATGTCAAAGCGATGAGAGAGATCAACGTGACGTTGAGAGAAGAAGAACATCTCAATAATAAAAATATAATGGTAGAGATGAACAAAAAATTGAATACGATCCTAATTGATCCAGGAGAGGGAACGGGCGCGATCTCGGGAAAAGTTCTCTTCGATAATCCCTACCTTAAAATGGTCATACCCGTGCCGTCAAAACTATGTGAAACGAAGGTCGTCATAACGAGATACGAATGTGAGAGGAGGTGAAAATGAAGATTATCTGCATCTCGACGATAGCGACTTCGACGATCGTTGAGGCGATGAGTGAGTTAAATGAGAACTTTAAATTGGATGTCAAATTCAAAATATACTATCCAAATGAGATAGATGAGGAAAGATGTGATGAAGAGAGGTTAAGAAATGATTTGAGAACATCGGATATCGTTCTGATCGACATAAGAGGCGGAGGAAGGTCGAGCGAGATTGTTTATGATACATTAAAAGACGAAGATAACATCGTCTTGAACCTTGTCGGTCCCATGGGCAAATTGATGGAGATAACGAGGCTTGGTTCGTTCTCCGGAAGAAAAATTGCAGATAGAATAAGTAGTACCACCGAAGTGGATAACCCCGAGATGCTCTGGAAGAAGATAGAACGAGTCCAGAGGATAGTGGAGACCGCGGGAAGGGTTTTGCCAGTTAAATTTATGAAAGATGCAGGTAACTATATCAAGATAACAAAATATTGGGCTCACGGCGGGAAGGAGAATTATTATAATTTATTTTTATTTCTTTTAAAGAAATACCTTGGATGCGATCTACCGAGGGCAAAAGAACCGGTCGAGTTTCCTGAATGTGGCATCTATCACCCAGCATACGGATATTTCACCGAATTAGACGAATTCATGCGGATATCCGGTTTTGAGAGGGATAGACCGACAATCGGCATGCTTTTTTATGGAGGGATGCACTTTGATCAGAGTATCTCGACGGTGAAAGAATTTATAGAGGAATTTGAGGATTTCAACATCCTTCCAGTTTATGCGGATGGAGTTCACAATTTAAGGGCGATAAAACAATATTTCTTCCAAAATGGCAAACCACTCGTCGATGCTGTCATTTATCTTATGTGGTTTAGAATAAATGGAGGCCCTCTCGGTGGAAATCCGAAACCAACTCTTGAGTTATTGAAGGACTTAAACGTGCCGATCTTTGCTCCTGTGCCAATGTTCATGCGGGAGGTTGAAAGATGGAAAGGGTCTCCAACCGGACTTTCACCGATTGAGATTATCACAGCGGTCGTTTGGCTCGAACTTGATGGATGTATCGAGCCCATACCTGCCTGTGGGATACAAGATATGATAATTGGAGAGACAAAAGCGAAGGTAGTCATGCCAATCGATGATCGTGTTGGGCATATCGCGGGCAGAATAAGAGATTGGATAAAACTGAAGGACAAACCGAATAAGGAGAAGAAAATTGCCATCATCATATATAACTATCCTCCTGGCGAGGAGAACATAGGAAAAGCGGCATACCTCGATGTTTTTGAAAGCGTGAAACGGTTGTTGGAACGTTTGAAAGAGAAGGGGTATGAAGTGAAACTTCCATCGAAGGAATTACACGAATTGTTTGGAGAGATGGCGATCGCCAACTCTGGAGCTTGGTTCAGAAGAGAAGAGACGCTGAAAAATTGCTATTCAATGGATCTAAAAGAGTACCTTGAACTTTTCCATATGTTACCCGCTGAAGTACAAATGGATGTTACAGAGGACTGGGGCAAACCTCCCGGAAATGTGATGACCGTCGATAATAAACTTTTGGTACCGGGAATGAAATTCGGCAACGTATTTATCGGGCTTCAGCCTGCGAGACCTCCACTCGATAGCGCGGATCTGGCCACTGCCGCACACGACAAGACGAAACCCCCTCATCATCAATATCTCGCATTTTATTTTTGGTTGCAGAAGATCTGGGGCGCGGACGCGATCATTCACGTGGGAACGCATGGCTTGGCAGAATTCATGAAGGGAAAGGAGGTAGGAATGAGTTCGAATTGTTTCCCGGATATATTGATTGGAGATATGCCAAATCTATACATCTATCACGTTTTGAACACATCAGAAGCGATGATTGCAAAGAGACGGCTCTACGGCACGATGATAAGTTATAACTCCCCATCCTACACCACATCGGACTTGTATGAAGATTACGTCGAACTTCAGGATTTGATCGATGAGTACGATGAGTCGATGGTTCAAGATCCATTGAGAAGTGAAAAGGTGAGAAATAAAATTTTGGATAGGGCAAAAGCGTTAAATTTTAAAGGAGAAAACATCGCCAAAATTCATGAAGAACTCTATGAGATGAAGAGAAGCATAATAC
This sequence comes from Candidatus Methanolliviera sp. GoM_asphalt, assembly GCA_902158745.1. GTDB lineage: Archaea > Halobacteriota > Methanoliparia > Methanoliparales > Methanoliparaceae > Methanolliviera. Next base: position 23,019 of record CABGHH010000004.1, on the reverse strand, counting down.
CAAGAGGTTTGCACATAATCGGAGAACGCTATGGGAAAGAAGAGATAAAAAAATTCACCGAATTCATCCTCAGATACGATCGAGAGAGCATAAAATCCCTGAACAGAATTCTGGCGGAATCCGATGGTATCGATTACGATCTTGCATTGAGAGATAAAGATCGATATGCTGCTATGCTCGATAAGGTAGACAAGAGATGTGCCGAACTCGTAGATCGTTGCGTTGAAGAACCGATCGACGATGCCATCAAAAAGAGTAACTTGCCAAGGAACTGTAGAAAGGATTTGAAGAAGACCTTATCTTTTGGAATAAAATTATCGAAGAATTACTCCGATAATGAGGACGAGATCGAAAGTTGTCTGAGAGGTCTGAACAAAGAATTCATCGAGGCGAATCTCGGCGGAGATGTAGTAAGAACGCCCGAGATTCTTCCCACAGGAAGAAATATCTACCAATTTGATCCAAATAGAATCCCAACCTCGACAGCCGCTGAAAGGGGAACTGAAATAGCGGAGGGGACGATAAGGAGGTATCTCAAAAGAGATCAAAGGTATCCTGAAAGCGTCGGCATCGTCTTGTGGGGATTTGAGACGACAAAAACGGGCGGAGAAACCATCGGACAGATCCTTCATTATCTCGGCGTGAGGATCGTAAAGGAGACGAGCTCGTGGTATCCTGAATTAAAGGTTATACCATTAGAAGAGCTTGGAAGGCCCAGAATCGACTGCCTTCTTAATATCTGTGGATTCTTTCGTGATATGTTCCCAAATATCATTCAATTGTTAAATCATGCCTTTAATCTTGTGGCAGAGCTCGATGAGCCCGTTGAAATGAACTTCGTCAAAAAGCATTCGCTCGAGAACCTTGAGGTATTGAAAACGGAGATCGAAAAAGGAGAAATCGATGAAAAAGATGCCAGGAAGATCGCAAATGGGAGGATATTTGGTCCAAAAGCAGGAGAATATGGAACGAGAATGCTCCCATTAGTTGAGGATTCTATCTGGAATGAAGAAAAGGATTTGGTAGAGGTTTATATCCAGTCCATGAATTATCTATATGTTGATAACATTCACGCACGAAAAACAGATGGTCTTTACAGGAAGAGTCTCTCCAAAGTGGATATCGTTTCACAGGTGAGAGATTCGAACGATTATGAGATCGTCGATCTAGATCACTATTTCGAGTTCTTCGGAGGATTATCAAAGGCTGTAGAAACCATTAAGGGTGAAAAAGCGGCTATGATGATCACCGATACGACAAAAGAGGTGATAAAGACCGAAGATATTGGAGATGTTATAGCGAGAGGTACGAGAACGAGGATCTTAAACCCAAAATGGATAGATGAGATGTTAAAACATGATTTTCATGGTGCACAACAGATCGCAGATCGGGTGAAAAACATACTTGGATTGGCCGCTACCACAAACGCCGTGGATAATTGGATTTTTGATGGTATGGCTGAAAGATTCATTTTTGATGAAGAGATACGAAAGAGATTGGAAGAGAATAACGCCTTTGCAACTGCCGAGATAATCAATAGATTATTTGAAGCGAATAAAAGGGGATACTGGGAAACGACGGAGGAGATATTGGAGAAATTAAAAGAGCTCTATCTGGAGGTAGAAGGTTGGATCGAAGAGCGAGGAGAGAGATTTTAGAACACTTAGAAGAATATAAAAGATCAGAGGAGAAAAATTAAAATGACGCATCACATTAGAAGAAAGATTTTACCCTTTACGGCGATCGTTGGGCAGGAGAAGATGAAGAAGGCGTTGATATTGAACGCGATAAACCCGAAGATCGGTGGTGTTCTGATCAGGGGCGAGAAAGGTACGGCAAAATCTACAGCAGTTAGAGCGTTGGCAGATCTATTGCCGGAGATCGACGTGGTGAAAGGCTGTCCATTCAACTGCAATCCAAACGACATAAACGAGACGTGTGATATCTGCTACGAGAAGAAGATGAACGGCGAAGAATTAGAAGTTATCAGAAGAAGAACACGCGTCATAGACCTTCCACTTGGAGCAACGGAAGACAGAGTCGTCGGCTCTTTGAATGTCGAGAAGGCGATAAGAGAGGGGATAAGAGCATTAGAACCGGGAATACTCGCGGATGCAAACAGAGGCATTCTCTACATAGACGAAGTGAATCTCTTAGATGATCACGTTGCAGACGTCTTATTGGACTCCGCGGCAATGGGCGTAAATGTCGTCGAAAGAGAAGGAGTATCTGTCCTACATCCATCCAAATTTATACTCGTGGGCACGATGAATCCCGAGGAAGGAGAATTGAGACCACAACTGCTTGATAGATTTGGATTACAGGTCGGTGTAGAGAGTATAGATAATGTAGATAAGAGGGTAGAGATTATAAAAGTTGCAGAAGGACTCGAGAGCGATCCTGATTCATTTATAGAAAGGTTTGAGACAGATCAGAGAGAATTAAGAGAGAAGATAGAGAAGGCAAAACCTATCCTCAAGGACGTAGAGACAGCCGAGGAGTTGTTGAGAACAACGGCTGACACGTGTATAAAACTCGGCGTAAGATCGCATAGGGCGGAGATAACGATTGTTAGAACCGCAAAGACGATTGCCGCGTTAGATGGAAGAAAAGATGTTACGATCGAAGATATAAAAGAGGCGATGGAACTTGCTCTTCCACATAGAATGAGAACAAGACCGTTTGAACCACCTAATATGGATAAAGACGAGTTAGAGATGACGATATCACAATCCCAAGAAGAGCAGGAGCAGAAAAATCAAAAAAAAAGGGAAGAGAATAATAGGCAAAATACGGAAGAAAGAGATTCCGAGAGAGAATCAGATGGGGAAAGAGAGAAACAAAAAGAGGAGGAGAATATCCCAAAAGAGTTCGTCTTCGATGTGGGCAATCTGATCGACTCTAATCGTATAAATGCACGGAAGAATAATAAGAGATATCGCAACAGATCGTCCGGTAGAAGCGCTTCGTCTATCGGCAATGGTGGCAAATATATTAAATCCAAATTTCCGAATGGTAAGCCCAAGGATATTGCCCTTGATGCCACGATACGGGCGGCTGCACCGTACCAGCAGGAGAGACTTGGAGAATCTGATAACGCCATCATCATAAAGAGTCAAGATATGAGAGAGAAGGTTAGAGTCAAGGAGGTATCCACCCTCTGTGCATTCGTAGTAGATTCAAGCGGGTCTATGGGTGCAAAGAAGAGAATGGAGAGTGCAAAGGGTGCAATTTTTTCTTTGCTGTTGGATTCATATCAGAAGAGAGACAAAGTTGCGCTCGTCTCTTTTAGAGGGGAGAAAGCAGATATCCTCTTACCGCCATCTTCGAGCGTTGAACGTGCTGCAAATTGTCTGCGTGAGCTGCCAACAGGTGGAAGAACGCCGCTATCTGCCGGTCTATATAAAGGGCTGGAACTGTTGGATGCTGAGAGAAGAAAAGATGCAGAGATGATACCAATGCTGGTTTTGATAAGCGACGGGCGGGGCAATGTATCCATGAATGGGGCAAGTATAAAAGAAGAGATCACTTCTATCTCTGAGAGGGTCCAAGCCAATGGGATTCACGCCGTCATAATCGATACAGAAACATCTGGTCCCTATGGAAGGATGGGTTATAACAGGGAGATAGCAGAGATATGTGAGGCTGAATATTATACGATAGATGAGTTATCTCCGGGGAAAATAGGCGAGATAGCGATACTCGAGCGGGACAAGTTGAGAAGCGGCTGGAGTGAAAATTGATGACCAACATCTGTTGCTTTGGCGACAAAGATCGATGACGAGGGAATTTACACGTTTTCAGGTCTTCCGCCAGGAACTTATACGATAACGGTGAATGGCTTCTGGTTACCAAAAAGGATAGCTGGACACCTTCCCATGAGAAAGGTTCAGAAAAACTTTAATAGATTAAATAAAACATAACTTGCGAAGAGATGGATCGAGAAGTTTCTTAATGGAAGATATAATCGCAAAATATTTGGTTCTTAACTATAAAATTCTAATCTCAAAAAGTTTTTTAGCCATCTCTTTTAAATCCAACTCTCTCTCATTTATCCTTACTGTCAATCTATCGACCTTTTTGATCCACTCCTTCGGTATTCCTTTTAATCCTCCCTCCGCCCCCAAAATGCTCCCTGCAATCGCTGCCATCGTGTCTGTATCTCCACCTAAGGATACAAGATCAATCAACGTCTCTTTAAAATTCTTTCTCTCTTCTAAAGACGCCATCACGAGTGGTACAGTATCGATCGTCTCAATAGAATAGCAAAACTCCTTTGCGATCTCCTCTAAACTTCTCTCATCTTCTAAAATCTCACCCAATCGCTTCCTCAATCTATATCCAATCTTAACACCGTATCTTTCTCCGATCTCGGCGGCATTCAGCGCGTTCTCAATTATCCTCTCCCTTGAATATCCGTCCAATGCAGTTGAGACGGCTTCTGCCACTGCACACGCACCGGAGATTGCTACATCTGTTCCGTGTGTGATAGAAGAAGAAAGATAGGCACTTTCGCAAATTTTTTTTATGTTATGACTCTCGATGATCCAGCCGATCGGTGGTGCCCTCATCGCCGCACCGTTCGTCGTCCCCTCTTTTGAGATGTATTCTATATTCCTTTCGATGTGAGATAGAGCAGAAGACGTCGTGGGGCCCATTCTCACGATAAAAGATCTGTTTTTGAGCATCGACCTCGCGATATCCTTTCTATCCACCCTTTTTTTCTCGATCAAAGAAGATGCAACAATTAGAGAGAGTATCGAGTCGTCTGTGAGTTTTATCCCCCTTAGATTAACCCGATCTCTTCCTATACTCTCTCTATTCAGCCCTTCGAACGGTTCTCCGAGCGCATCGCCTATCAAAAGGCCATATATGGATGCTAAGATCCTCTCTTCGTTCAATCTAACAGGATTCCCTCCATATCATCCTTCTCAACCTCTTCAATTGTGGGTATTCCAGAGATTTCTGCTGCCCTCTCAGTCAAAGAAGCCAAATCTTTCCTGTCAATCTCATTTAATTTGAACTTTCTTACACCTGCCATAAGCTGTTTGAGCCCCGTTCCCACCTTGTCCACGAGGTATGTGTAAAATCCGATCGCGCCGTATGGTATCTTATCGTAATCTTCTCCATATCTTCTCTTAAGCGTGTCCATACATATAAAGAACTGTTCGGGTTCGTTCCCATAATTATCCACAAAAGTCCTTTGAAGTTCTCCCTTCTTTGCCTTTTCTGCGAAGTGTTTAGCCTTCATGACAGCCGTGATGGGTGCTCTCGCCATCGCAACCGTCTTCACGTAGGGTTCATCACCGAAGTTGCCCATAGCGATCGATTTGAATACCTGTGTCTCGTCTGTGAATCCTCCTGCGATCGCGACGTCGGGGATATGTCTCCCGTGATCTTTCAAAATTCTCAGGCATCTCAAGACCTGTGCCTGAAGCCAAACCGTCGGCGTCGAACACTCTTGCATCATTGGAATTGGGCTCATTCCAGTTCCACCCCCAGCACCGTCGAACGTTATTGCATCTATCTTCGCATCTGACGCATATCTAAGCGTAGCTGCAACGACCGCGGGCCTATATGCACCCGTCTTCATGAAGACTTTTTTAGCCCCTTTCTCTCTCAACCGCTCTATATTTTCTACAAATCCCTCTCTATTTGGCATTCCAACCCTGCTGTGTCTTTCAAATCTTTTGAATACCCCGTCTTTAAATTTTTTTTGGATGTTTTTGTCTTCTGGATCGGGCAATACGATGTATCCCCTTTTTTTGAGCATTATCGCCTTATCTAAATCATCTATCATCACCTCTCCACCTATCGCCTTTGCTCCCTGTCCCCATTTCCGCTCTATCACGTTCACCTCAAGTTTAGATATCGCGTATTCGTCAACTCCGAACCTCTCATCCTCCACGTTCGTCTGAAGAACGATCTCTCCGTGCTTTCCGTCCCAAAGCTCACGGTACGTATCTATTCTATATTTCAAATCCTTTGAATAAGTTACCTTTCCGTTCTCAAACTTAGATTTGGGATCCATCCCGCAGACGTTCTCCCCGACGGTGATTATTGTCCCGCTAATTGCACTTCCTACCGCCAGACCATCCCAGTTTCTCTTTGCCACCGCAGTTGATCCAAGCCCAGCCACAATAACAGGAATATTTAGTGGGACACCACCGAATTCCGTAGTTATATCCGCGTTTGGAAATATCGCCTTATCTTCGTCTACTTCTATCCCTCCAGCTCCAAAGACGGTCGTCATTATCTGAAAGTGGCTCCAATCGATGGTATAGTCCTTGTTTGATGCGGCCGTGCTCTTCCCAAAATATTCTGGAGTTGGGTAGAGAACTTCTCTTCCCCTAAGGGCAGATTTTCCGATCTCACACAACGTATCACAATCTTCTATACATATCGCGCACATTCCACTCAGCGGAGAGATGTCTCTAACCCTAGTCCTTGTCTCATTTGTAGATCTTCTATTTATAAAATTCTCTGGCATATTTTCACCTTGCAACTAAATTTTAAATACTTTTTTCCCCTTCTTAAATAATTTATGAAAAATTCATAACTTTTATGAAACAGGAGGTACGTTTAAGAAATTATGTGATAAAAAAGCTAATGAACTAGTTCAAAATTTCATCGGCTTAAAAATTAAAGATATGAGGTTACAATGAACCCAACGAGAATAACTGCAGCGATCGACGAAAGAACGGCTAATCTGCTCGAAGAGATGAGAGAGGAGATGAATATCTCCCAGAGTGAATTGATGAGGCGTGCAATTCAATTTTATCATGAAAATAAGGATTTGTTGGATCTCGATAGAGATAAATTTCGGGAGCGTATAGAGATGCTCTCGAGCGGAGAGCATGTAATACTGGACGTGGATCACTGGCTTTTATTTCTTAAATTTATGGAAACGCATCAGGATAAGGAAGATTTCTGGAAACAACATGAGAAGATAGCCATATCTCACGCGGAACAACTTTCGAATGACATTAAAACGGCGAAAGACCTCCTTGAGAGATTGGAATTCTGCAACTTCTTTAGATTAGTCGAGAACACAGAGAGAGATTTTACGCTTGTTCTGTCATCTGAAACTCCGAGAAAGTTCGTTAAAATTTTTATCGAGTCATTCCTGAGTTCTATAGGACTAAAGACCGAGATAAAAGAAGATATAGGAAAAATAAGGGTGAAATTACTGTGATATGTAGGGATTGTAAAGTTTATTTGGGTGCCTATCTCACCTCTTGGTTAGATCATCTATATATTCTAATTTTATCGATCAAGAAGAGATCACGATCTTCTTCACGCCCTTTACCTTGAGAAGATCATCAACAAGCCTTCCTGGAATTTTTTCATTCGTTATCATAGTTAGTTTCGATTCCACGCTCAGTTCTGGATCCTCTGCCAGGATATATCTGATAGATATACCATTCTTTGAGATGATAGAAGTTATCCCAGCAACTATTCCTACTTCAACGCTCTCTGCATATACTTCTATGACTGGATAACCGAGGATCCTCGAGACCTCACTCATCTCGGCAACGGGCCTTATAGAACGATACACATCACTCAGTTCTTCATCTTCCTCTATCTTCTCAATCGCGGAGACGACCACCTTTCTATCTACATCCAATGCCTCTGCTATCTTCGTTGGAACGAGCTCTATCTTGTTACAATACGCCGTTTTATTCCTGACAGAGATGCCAAGCCTTAAGAATGCTTTTGCCACCTGCATCTGAGATGGGTAGCGTTCAAACTTTCTGCTTATCTTCTCCCACACTTTTCCACGCAAGTTTAGCATTATTCTTATAACTTTTAAAGCTTTATCTATCTTCTTACATCCGCCCCTCGATTGGTGAACATAACAGAAAAGATTATATACCTAAAATATACTTATACCTATAATATGAGAATACACCTTGATCGTGTGCTTCTCTCTGAGAGCATCAGAAGTTCTACCTACAATCCTGTTATAGCAGAGATAAAGGTTAGATCACCTTCAAAAGGAGACCTATTGAGAAATAGAGATCCACTAGATATTTTAAGGGCTTATGAAAGGGCTGGAGCGGTGGGAATATCATATATAACAGAAAAAGATCGCTTTGGAGGAGATATCAGGGTATTTAAGGAGATATGTGATGAATCGAGCCTTCCCGTCCTTAGAAAAGACTTCATAACGGATAAAAGAGAGATTGAAGAGACGGCGGAACTCGGTGCTTCCGCGATATTACTGATTGCAAGGATGCTTGGAGAAAAGACGGCGGAATTTGTAGATACAGCGCTCGAAGAGGGATTAGACACACTCGTCGAGATTCACGATCCCGAAGACCTCACCTTCTTGGAGGATGCCAGGACGACGCTATTAGGAATAAACAATCGGGACATAGAGAAGATGGAGATGGATAACGGGGACGTATCGGTGACAGAAAGAATGGTCTCAAAGATAGTTTCAAAGATAAAAAGAAGAGATATCCAGATTGTGAGCGAGAGCGGGATAAAGAATTTGGAAGATGTCAAGAGGGCATTAAAAGTTTCGGATGCAATTTTGGTCGGAACGGCGCTCATGGAGGAAAAAGATCCCGAGGAGATTACCAGATCTTTCGTCAGGGGAAGGAGAGAGAATAATGCTTAAAAAATTGATCGAAAGAGAGGATCTAAGCTACGAAGAAGCATACAAATTGTTCAATAGCTTCAAAGTCGAGAAGGAGGTTAAGATCGCCGCATATCTTGCCGCATTACAGACGAAGGGATTCACCTCGGAAGAACTCGCTGGATTTGCGCGCGCGATGAGGGACAGCTCAATAAAATTGAGGATAGAGGGAGAGAAGATGGATACGTGTGGAACGGGTGGAGACAGAATCGGTACGATAAACGTGAGCACGGCTTCCGCCATCATATTATCCTGCTTCTCTCAGGTGGCGAAACATGGAAACCGTTCTGTAACTTCCAAGAGTGGTAGTGCGGACGTTATCGAAGAACTTGGGATAAATTTCTCGGCAGAGCCAGAAGAGGCAAGAGAGATGATCAAGCGCACCAATTTCACATATCTTTTCGCACCAGCATTCCATCCTGCGTTGGAGAGGATCATGCCGGTGAGAAGAGAGCTTGGGATAGAGACGATATTCAACGTGTTGGGACCATTGGCAAATCCATCCGAACCAGAATATCAATTAATCGGAGTATATAGTCCAGAATTATGCGGGATCGTTGCTCGGGCTATCTCTATGCTGGGAGTTAAGAGGGCATTGATCGTTCATGGAAGCGGATTGGACGAGGTCGCTGCTCACGATTCTACACTTGTGTATGAGGTTAACAAGGATAAGATAGAATCATACAAGGTATCTCCCGAAGATGCGGGGATTAAAAGGTGTAATCTCAAAGATCTCTTGGTCAAAGATAGAAAAACCAGCTCAAAGGCTATATTAAATGTTTTCTCTGGTAATAATGGTCCAATTAGGGATTTTATCGTTTTAAATTCTTCTTATGCCTTATATACTGCCAAAAAGGCAGATGACATCTTGGATGCAAAAGAGATGGTCGAAGATGCAATAGATGAAGGAAGAGTTCTCAAAAAATTGGAGGAGATAAGATCGTATTCATCAAGATTTGCGGAATAAAGAACGAATCGGAATTGAATATTGTCTCAAAATTTAGAGATAATATCGATGCGATAGGTATGATCGTTGGAAATACGAGGTCAAAGAGGAGAATATCACTCGAAACAGCCAGAGAGATCGTGAAAAGATCAGAGCTTCCCGTGATCGCTGTATCCACCGATCAGAGCTATGAAGAGTGGATAGAGATAATCGGAATCGCACCCGACGGCATCCAATTTCATGGAGATATAGGTCCGAGAGATGTGGAAAAGATCAGGGAAAAATATTCTGGTTCTGTCTTAAAGGTCTTTGAGGTGGAACGATCCGTCGAGGATCCTTTCGATGAGTCTGATAGGATCTTAAATTCAATGGAAGAATACGATGCCGATGCCTTCTTGCTTGACACGAAAGGCGGAGGAACGGGCATGAAACACGACCAAAGAGTGAGTGAAAGGGTGATTCACGAGGCCAAAAGGCCGATCATACTCGCAGGGGGAATAAACGCGGAAAATGTATCAGAATTTTTGAAATCAGATCCGTTTGGCATAGATATCTCTTCTGGGGTAGAAACAAACGGGATAAAAGATGAAATGAGGATAAGATCATTATTGGAGCATGTCTATGGAATTTAAATTGAAAGAGGCCCCATTTATGAGACCGCATGACCTCTACGTGGCTATTCGTGGAGAAGAATACCCTTTCCTTCTCGAATCACTTGGGAAAAAGGACAGAAAGGCAAGATTTACGTTTCTCGGATGCGATCCTGCCGCAATCATCGAGATGGATCAAAAAGGGACAGAGGTTAAAGTTATAAGAGATGTTGGATTGGAAGATGAGAGGATAAAGGAGAAAAATCCTTTCGATGCCCTTGATGAGATCTTTAAGGATCTGACATTTGAGGTGAAAAATCCGTTCGGGGAGAAAGCATTTCTGGGTGGTCTGCTCGGCATATTCAATTATGATGCGGTATATCCTGTCTGGTTGAAGAAGGGAGATACACATGGGCATGGAACTTACGCTCAATTTTGCTTTTATGATAGGGTCTTTGTATATGACAACAGAGAAGAACGATTATTCCTCTCTTCTTCCGAAACGGATGATAGTGGAATTATTGAACTAAAAGAGATGAAGAGGAAGGGAGAATTGGATAGTATAAAAGACCAAAATTCTCCTAATGCCAAACCGAAGGACTCTCCAACTCAAAAGATCGAACGGGATGCAGAGAGAGAAGAATACATCGAGATGGTGGAAGAAGCGAAGAGGCACGTCATTGATGGAGATGTGATTCAGGTCGTTATCTCGAGGGAAGAGAGGATAAAAACGGATGCCGATCCTTTCGATCTCTACTTGAAACTCAGAAGACTGAACCCAAGTCCATATATGTTCTTCCTCGAATTTAACGATATGAGCACCTTGATCGGGGCAAGCCCGGAGACGATGTCTTCCATATTTCGGCGAAAGATATTGATCAATCCGATAGCAGGGACGATAGACCGTGGAAAAGATGAAGAAGAGGACAAAATTCTCGCAAAAGAATTGTTGAACGATGAAAAAGAGCTTGCAGAACACAACATGCTAGTAGATCTCGCGAGAAATGATGTTAGAAGGGTATCAAAGCGAGGAAGCGTTAAACTTGAGGGATACCTCGATGTTCTTTCTTATTCCCACGTACAACATATCGAGAGTGAGGTTTCAGGAGAACTGAGGGATGATATATCGGCATTCAAGGCGGTGGAATCCTCATTTCCAGCAGGAACGCTCAGCGGGGCGCCGAAGATAAGGGCTATGGAGATAATCGACGAACTGGAGAAGTCAAAGAGGGGAGCTTATGGAGGAGGTATGGGCTACTTCTCGGTTGATGGAAGTGCAGACTTTGCAATCGTGATCAGGACAGCTATCGTAGATGCGGCAAGAAAAAGAAGAAGAGAGGTAAGAATTAGAGCTGGTGCAGGAATCGTCGCCGACTCCATTCCAGAGAAAGAGTTTCTTGAGACAGAGAAGAAACTTGAGCCACTTAAATTAGTCTTGGGAGTAACATGATCGCATTTATAGATAATAAGGATTCTTTTGTCTGGAACATCGTCGAGTACATCTCCATCATCGACGAGAATGTGAGGGTATTCTCGAACGAGACGAGCGTAAGAGAGCTTAAGAAGATAGATCCTGATGCAATCATCATCTCGCCGGGGCCTGGAACGCCTTACAGAAAGAGGGATATTGGCAATTCTATCGAGATAATAAGAGAGTTCGATCTGCCAATCCTCGGTATATGTCTCGGGCACCAGGCGATAGGCGTGGCGTTTGGAGGGAAGGTCGAGAAGATCGAACCGAGGCACGGGAAAAAAACATTGGTTCATCACGATGGGAAGAGGGCTTTTGAAGGTATCGAGAACCCTTTTTTGGGTGGTAGGTATCATTCACTTGCCGTGACAGAGGTTCCAGAATCTTTTGAGGTTTCTGCGACGAGCAATGATGTGGTGATGGGGATGAGGCATAGAAAAAAAGATATTGAGGGATTCCAATTCCATCCGGAGAGTATCCTCACGGAATCAGGGTTTGATATACTCAAAAATTGGTATGAATTTTATGTTAAGTGATTCAAAAATGGGAAGAACGATCTTAAGACAGTCCTACCGAAAGTAGGACGTAGGAAATGAAAAAACCATAGGTTTTTCAAAATGAGATATTTCGGAGAATTTGGAGGGAGATTTGCACCGGAGGTCCTCATGGAGCCACTGATAGAGCTCGAAGAGTCATATAGAAAGGTAAAAGAAGATGATGACTTTAAGAAAGAGCTGGATTACTATCGATGCGAGTTCGGTGGCAGACCGACACCTCTCTATCTCGCAAAAAATCTGACGAGAGAGATCGGTGGAGCCAAGATTTATCTGAAGCGAGAAGATCTGGTGCATGGTGGGGCGCATAAGCTGAATAATACAATAGGGCAAGCACTCTTGGCAAAAAAGATGGAAAAAAATAGAATAATTGCTGAAACAGGAGCCGGACAACATGGAACCGCCACGGCAATGGCTGGAGCATTGCTGAATATAAAAACGGAGATATACATGGGGGTAAAGGACATCAAGAGACAGAAGATGAACGTATTTCGGATGGAGTTAATGGGAGCCGAGGTTCATCCTGTAAAATCCGGTTCAATGACGTTGAAAGATGCGGTAAATGAGGCATTGAGGGACTGGGCCGCGAACGTAAACGATACATACTATCTATTAGGCTCCGTCGTTGGGCCACACCCCTATCCGACGATTATTCGAGATCTTCAATCCGTCATAGGAAAGGAGATGAGAGATCAGATACTAAAGAAGGAGGGGCGTCTTCCATCTTCGATCGTCGCCTGCGTCGGAGGAGGGAGCAATGCCATCGGAAGTTTTCATCCATTTTTAGAGGATGATGTTAGACTGATCGGTGTGGAAGCTGGAGGAAGAGGGATTGATACGGGCAAACATGCAGCCAGCTTATGTGCAGGAGAGAAAGGAGTTCTTCACGGTGCTCTCTCATACCTTCTTCAGGATGATGATGGGCAGATACTTCAGACGCACAGCATCGCTCCAGGATTAGACTATCCTGGTGTGGGCCCGGAGCACGCCTTTTTGAAAGATACTGGCAGGGCGGAATATACATCCGTAACGGATGAAGAGGCATTGGAAGCATTTTTGAAGCTTTCAAAGAAGGAGGGAATAGTTCCTGCACTTGAATCTGCTCATGCTGTTTCGTACGCGATGAAGATTGCAGAAGAGATGGAGAGAGACGATATCATAGCTGTCTGTCTCTCGGGCAGGGGAGACAAGGATGTAGGAATCGTCAAGGAGAGATTGGAGGCAAGGTGAGAATTTCGGATAAGATCTCGGAGTTACGAGAAAGAGGTGAGGGGGCACTCGTAACGTTCATAACTGCCGGAGATCAGAATAAAGACTTAACCGTTGAATATCTGAAGGCACTCTGCGATAGTGCAGATATACTCGAACTCGGCATCCCATTCTCCGACCCGGTGGCAGATGGAAAGACGATCCAGGCCGCTGATATTAGAGCTTTGACGAATGATTTTAGGGTATCTGATACATTCGAGATCGTGGAAAGATTCAAGAAGGAATCCGATAAACCGCTCGTGCTGATGACGTATTACAATTCGATCTACGTGAGAGGTATGGAAAAATTTTTGACAGAAGCGAAGAGGGCAGGAGCGGATGGTCTAATCGTCGTTGATCTTCCCGTGGAAGAAGGAAGAGAGTATATAGAGCGGTGTAGAGAACTTAATCTTCAGACGATATTTTTATCCGCGCCGAACACATCGGATGAGAGAATGAGGGAGATAGACCACGCCACCAGCGGTTTTCTCTATCTGATCTCCTTGTATGGGACGACGGGTGCGAGGGATGAGATAAGCAAAGAGGCGTTTCTGCTTTTAGCGAGAGCAAAGAGGATCTGTAAAAATCCACTATGCGTCGGTTTTGGGATATCCAATCCTAAAGATGCCAAATCTCTCATAAAAGCAGGAGCAGATGGGGTCGTGGTTGGAAGTGCCTTCATAAATATCATTGGAGAGAACAAAGGTAGAAAAGAAACGATAATAAAATTAAAGAAGAAGGCAGAGGAGTTGAAGGATGCGTTGAAGAGATGAATAGAGACATATCTATTGGTGATCTGTACACAATGATCTTGCTTTCGGGTCCAAAGGAAAAATATCGAGGTGAGAAGAGAAAAGGTCATATACTCTCCTTCACACATTTCGCCTACTAATTCTTTGACGTTATCTTTAAATATCCTTTCCTCCCATATAGATGGAAGATTTATCTTCCTTTCCAGGTTCCTCATTGCTTACATGCCTCTGAATATGTTCCTATTTTGGCATGTGAGCAAAGGGTATTGGAAACATGTATTAAATGTTTAGTTTTTAGGGCACTGTCTAAAAATCCAGTGATTTTCACATTTTACTCTTGCGATTTATTAATCTTATATCCTACCAAAAAGGTGCGTTTGTTATTTCGATTCCAGTTTATTAGTATTTCAGTATCAGACATACTATTAAAAATCTAGTGATTTCACTGGAAAACTCGATAGTGCCGGAAAAAGAAAAAATTAATAAAGGAGAAGAGAGTTTTAAAAGACGTGAAACAAGTTATAAAATTTTTTACGGTAAGCTGTTTGATGCTATTACTTCTATCAGTCGGAAGTGCCACCACTTTAATAGATGATAAATCTAATATTTTAGGGGAGGAGAGCTCTTTTGGTCCAGGTGAACCCGTATCGATGAGGGTCGTTCTGGCAGATATTTCAGGATACGAAAGGATTGAAATCTCCACCTCTTTTGAAGATCCACATTGGGATATAGATTATATTATAGGTTATGGGAAAGGGAGCAGAGGTAATCTGAGCAGCAACAGGTCGTCCATCTCGCTCCCTATGCTGCCATATAGAAGCGTTACGGTAAATTTAACCGCTAAAACTCCTGCCATGGATAGGGATGGGCGATTGGCTCTCATATCTATAAAGAATGAAGAGACTGACACGATAATAATGAGGAAATGTTTTGACGTTTATGGAAAATTTAGCTTTTTGCAAAAGATAGACGATAAGAAAGAAGAAATAAATGATCTTAACTCGGCTATTATAGGATATGAGAGGGAGGGAATCTCTGTTTCAGATCTTAAAGAGACGATAAACGATGCTTTCATCCTCATTGAAACTGCCAATAGGAATTTCCGAATCGATGGAGATTATAAAAGTGCCATTTATAATTTTAAGGATGCAGAGGGGCTTATTCAGAAGGCAGAGGATACACTGGAGAAGAAAGAGATAGAAAAGAAAAATATGGAAGATGCCAAGAAGACGAGAAACATTATCTATCTCGTAGTCGCAATAGCTATAATCTTGATAGTCGTGATAATATTAATGAGGCGAGGTGGGAAGAAAGTAGTAGATACCAGGGCCAAATTGTAGTATTACTTTGTGTCTATTCGCGGGGACAAAACTTTAAAATGAGAACAAAAGTTTATCACATCACTTTCCATTCTGCCTTTAGCTCTGCCTGTTTGTTTTTTTATGGATGCAATTTTTCATGCAAGGGTTGTTTAAGGAAAATATATCTATACGATTGTCATTTAGAAGAGAATTATCCGAAAGAAGCGAAGATAAGATTTCTCAGCGTCGAAGAGATAATCAATTTGCTTTCTAAAGTGACTCCAGAAGAAATTATATTTGAAGGGTGGGAGCCAACAATGGATAGAAATTTAAAAGAGGTAGCTAAGGTAATTAAAAAAGAGATTGGTTCATATACTTTACTATTGACAAACGGATATTTGTTTCCCCCTTTCGATGCTTTTGATGAGATAAAAATAAGTATAAAGGCATATAATGAGAAAATCCACGAAGAATACACTGGAATGTCAAATAAGAACGTCTTGGCCAATTTTAAAAAGACCTATGAAGAAACCTCAGCTAAGATAAGTGCAGAAACGGTGCTAATTCCAGAATATGTTGATACCATGGAGATAAAAAAGATCGCTGATTTTATTGCATCTGTAGACGAGAACATTCCACTAAGAATAGATTCCTATTGGTCGATAGCATCACGCGAATGGCAAGCTCCAACAAAAGAAGAAATGTATGCCGCGGTAAAAGAAGCAAAGAAATATCTAAAAAATGTCTATTTCTTAGCTGGTGACGAGAGTATAAAAGGAGAAGTTATAAAAGTTATATAAAAAAATTTTTTAAGCTTGGATAATAACTCAATCTGTTGTAAAGTGATTCTTCATAGGATCGCTCTTTGTCTTCATCATAAAGATTAAATATGGGATCATATAAGCCACGCTTCAGGAGATACAGGCAAATGAAAAAAGTTTTGAAAGATATCCTAAATCCGGCAGCGATCGTATTCTTTGGTGCATCAAACAATCTCATGACGTTCGGTACCGGGCAATTCTTGAATATCATCAATGATTATAAGGGGAATGTTTATCCAATCCATCCAGAAGAAAAGGAGATATTTGGGGTTAAAGTGTATAAGAGCGTTGAAGATATTCCAGAAGATGCCGATTTGGCCATAATGGTTCTTCCCACGAATCTCATTCCGAAATTTTTAATTCAATGTGGTGAAAGGGGAATAGATAGGGCAATTATCATCTCTGCCGGATTTAAAGAGGTAGGCAAGGTCAATTTACAAGATGAGATAGTTTCCATTGCAAAGAGATATGGCATACGTTTTCTTGGTCCGAACTGTATTGGCATCTACAACGCGTATAAGAATCTTAATACGACATGGATACCGTATCATCCAAAAAAAGGAGGTATAAGTATCGTGTCGCAGAGCGGGACGTTCGCTTGTCATCCTTTCCCATATTTCATAGAAAATGGAATGGGGATCAGTCAATCGATAAGCGTTGGAAACGAGGCAGACATCGACATCGTTGATTGTTTAGAATACTTGGAGGATGATTCTAATACCAATACCATCGCGGTGTACATCGAGGGAATCAGGAGGGGACAGGAATTTATGGGGGTGGCAAAGCGCGTCAGCAAGAAGAAACCCATCGTTATCCTATACGTCGGAGGAACAGAGGCAGGTAGCAGGGCGGGCAAATCTCACACGTCCGCGTTATCCGGTCCGGATCATGTATATGATGCAGTCTTCAAGCAATGTGGACTGATTAGGGCATACAACATAGAGGAGCTCTTTGATTATACTATGGCATTGGCATCACAACCACTACCAAAGGGAAGGAGAATTGGAATCATCACAGATTCAGGTGGATCCGGTGCCGTAATGGCTGATACGTGCGAGAGAATGGGTTTGAATGTTCCGATCCTCTCTAAAGATACACAAAGGGAGATGAGAAGCATCCTTCCATCGATAGCGGCCGTGACAAACCCCATCGATGTCACGATCGACTCTGCTCGTCACTTTTACGTTGAGATACCGAAGATACTGCTCAAAGATCCCTCTATAGATGGAATTCTTCTTTATGGACTATTTGGCCCCTCAATCTACAAGAGATTTTTAAAACTAAATGAGGTGGAAATTGATGGATTTGCCGGTGTATCCCGCGAGATGCTGGATGAACTCTTAAGTCTATGCAAAAGATATAGAAAACCTGTTCTTGCATCCTCATTCATCGGAAGGAGGGATGAAGAGGTCGTCGCATACTTCCAGGATCATAATATTCCTGTTTACCCCTCACCAGAGAGAGCTTCAAAGGCGATGGCTGTACTATCAAAATATTCTTACTTGAGAGAGGAGAGATCTTGATTTATCTCATCTTAATTTAATTTAATTTAATCACCAAAAAATTGATCCAGTGTCGTATTTTTGCCATTCTTGCAAGGGATCAACATTTCAGCGATCTTTCTTATATCGTTCTCGAAGGATTCCTTAAGTTGCACACGATAGAGCGTCGCCGCAGGGTGGTACGTCGGAACGACGAATAGATCGTTATTGACTTTGTAAACCCTCCCTCTATCCCTACTTATACCACTAAAACCGAGTCCAAAGAGGTCTAAAATGAAGGAAGATGCATGCTTTCCGAGGCAAACGATAACTTTGGGTCCGATGGATTCGATCTGTCCGATGAGATAAGGAGAACAGCTCTTAACCTCTTCTGGCAGAGGATCCCTATTATTTGGCGGCCTACATTTGAGGATGTTTGTTATATATACATCTTCCCGCTTGAGCCCCGCCTTCTCGAGCGTCTCCGACAAGACCTTTCCGGCCGACCCGATGAAAGGTTTTCCCCTTTTATCTTCTTCTCTCCCTGGGGCCTCCCCGACGAATACAATTTCGGCGTTCGGATCGCCTTCCCCAAAGACATAGTTATTTCTACCTTCCCAAAGATCGCACTTCTTGCAGTATCTAACTTCATTCTCTATCTCATTGATATTCATTGTTTGTTAACCCTGATTCTTCATGTTTAAACTCTTCGTGCCCCTGCGATCTCACGTATTTGTATGCCGCGGAGAATGCCTTTTTTATGATTGAAAATCTTCCATCTTTCAACTGCTCTAATATCTTACGTGGAGTAAAATAAAATTTTATATACGCCTTGGTGAGCATACTTTTCAATTCTTTTGCCGCAATTCCGGGAATTTTCATCACGGGATCGAGTGTCGTATATCTCGACCAATCCTTCGTCAATAGAGAACCTTTCTCCTTTGCAATCTCGAAGAGTCTTGTTCCGGGATAGGGCGTCGCCAACGTAAACTGGGCAAACGTTGGATTCAACTTCTTTGCGAAATTTATCGTTTTCTTCATTGTTTCTATCGTTTCGCCTGGTATTCCAAGAACGAAAGAGCAGACAGAATTCAATCCAACTTCTTTTACCATCTTTACCGCTTTTTCTGCCTCTTTTAATGTTATTCCCTTGCTTATGATCTTTAAAATTCTCTCCGTTCCAGATTCAACGCCCATATAGACAGTATGGCAGCCGACACTCTTCATCTTTTCTGCCATCTCTCTATTTATCGTATTGACGCGAGAAGAACAACTCCACGAGACATCCAACTTCTCTCTCTTTATTAAATCGCATATTTTTTCGACTCTCTTTCTATTTAGGGTGAATGTGTCGTCCAAAAATTCTATCTCATCGATACCCCGGGATTTTAAAATACTCATCTCTTCTACTACGTTCTCCGGTGATCTTCCACGCCAAACCTTCCCACACAGGAGAGAAGAGGAGCAGAAGATACAGTTGAATGGACAACCTCTGCTTGTCATCATTACAGCATACTTTTTATCATCAAATTTCAATTCCGGCAATAGATCATACGCAGGAAATGGTATCTCATCCAAATTCTTTATGAGAGGTCTATCCCCAGTCTCGGCAATCTTACCATCTTCTCTGAACGTTATCCCAAGGACGCTTTTTAAATCTCCTTCCTTTTCGAATGCATCTGAAAGTTCTCTAACTGTCTCTTCGCCTTCTCCTCTCACGACGATGTCTAAATGTTCACACTCTTTCAATGTCTCTTTTGCGGTGAAAGTTACATGTGGGCCCCCGATGATCGTCTTTATATCTGGATTGATATCCTTTGCAATTCTTGCCACGTCGTATGCTTTATATATCGAGGGTGTTGTGGCAGTTACCCCGATCACCTCGGGGTCAAACTTCTTTATTTTACTTGTTACTTCATCTGGATTATAATCCAAGCCCAACGCGTCCACGATCTTAACTTCGTTTCTCTCTCTGAGTACAGATGCGAGATACCCAAATCCGAGAGGATGTGCCGCCTCCCCGAGAACTTTTTTCACAACCGACGGATAATTCGGTTGTATGAACATTGTTCTCATTCAAAAATCTCCGTTCAAAATAATTTTTTTATTATTTATACAGCCAAGGTCTGGAGCGTTCAGATCTTTGAAGTATGCCCATGCCCTCGCCCTACAACCGCCACAGACAAATTTATTCTCACATTCGGAGCAATGACCCTTTAAGGAGCTTCTATCCCTCAATTCCTTGAATATTGGAGATTCGTGCCATATATCAGATAGCGGTATTTCTCTGATATTTCCACATTTGATCGGGAGAATGACGCATGGATAAACGTCTCCATTAGGCTCGATTGAGCAATAGAACCTTCCCGCGCCGCATCTGCCGATGAAATCTGCCAGTGCCCTCGTCTTACTATCAAATCTTCCGTCCGCGTAGAAATGACCGACGGGGACACCTTTCTCTTCCTCTATTGCGACCCTTGCGAGCTGTGGAGCAGTGGATAGAGATTCCATCCCTCCCTCATACGTCTTTTTTAATAAAAATTTTAACAATTCTTCCCTCTGCTCTGGAGATATATCATCTTTGATTATGTCGATCCCTCTTCCGGTCGGGACGAAGTTGAAGCATATAAACCTCTTTACGCCAAGATCAGATGCCAAATCATGGATCTCTTCGATCTGATCGTAGTTATGTTGGGTAACCGTCGTAGCGATGCCCGTCTGTAATCCCTGATCCATACAATTTTTGACTCCCTCTATTGCCCGATCGAACATGCCCGAAACGCCCCTGAAAGAATCGTGTGTATCTGCATCTTTTCCATCTATGGAGATCTCCACGTATTCAACGCCGCTCTCTTTTAATTTTTTTGCGACTTCTTCTGTGATTAAAGTTCCGTTCGTTGCTGATGTGACATATAGATCATTTCTATGTGCATAATCCGCGAGTTCAAAGAAATCTTTTCTCATCAGGGGTTCTCCGCCGGAGAAAGCCAAAATTATAACACCATCATCTCTCATTTCATCTATAAGTCTTTTTCCCTCCTCTGTTGTTAATTCTCCTTCCATTTTTTCCTTTGCTTCTAGATAGCAGTGCTTACACTTCAGATTGCACAGATGTGTACAATCCCAGACGACGAGAAACGGCGCATCGACGATCCCGGGCATCTTCACACCGTATCTCGCCATCCCTCTAAGAACGTTCGTTAAACCTCTCCTGAAGTATATTCCCTCCAAACCTTTTTTTATCTCTTCCTCACCCACGCCGAAGATCTCTCCACCCGTTCCGAGTGCCAAAGAGAGGAGTTCTCCGGCGAGTTTGCATCTCCAGCACGCGTTGATCTCTTTTCCCAAAAAATAGTCGATCGATAAAGATAATCTATCCCCACATCTGTCTTTTTTTGTGATAAAATTTAATATACTTCTCGATATTGGGTTGTCCAGCCATCTCTTCGTCGTGCTCACGATCGCAGTTATATCATCGGGCTTTTCTTTCATATATTTAATCATTGAATAAGAACATTTAAATATTTCTTTTGTAGGAGCTCTCAGCTTGCTAGGTCTTTAAAAATCTTCGATTTTTGAACATTTGAATACGACAAAATAAACCACTCATAAAATATACGCGTTCCTGACAGATCCCTCGATCAGCGAATCTAAATCGATCCTTTCCTCCTCTCTCAACACTTCTTCTAATTTTGCGGCAGTCGCAGGCTTCTTCGGAACGATCTTACAACCCGAACTCGGCAAGATTGAAAGGTCATACGTGCCGATCTTCCTTGCGATATCTATGATCTCAATCTTATCCATGCCTATCAGCGGTCTTATCACCGGCATCTCGATCGCCCGATCCGTCACATAAATATTTTGCAGTGTCTGGGTCGCGACCTGCCCGAGCGATTCTCCTGTGAGTATTCCATCGGCACCCTCCTTCCAAGCGATCTTCTCCGCGATTCTAAGCATCGTTCTTCTACAGAAGAGGCACTGAAGCTTTCTTCTGCAATTATTTTTGAATGCAGCCAGATTTTCTCCATTCAAAACTATATATGTCTTTATATCTCTATCACAAGAATTTTCAAGGTATCTTACTATCTTTAAGGATTTTTCAAGTTCTCTTTTATCTGTGAATGGGCGGTTATCAAGATGAAGTGCGATCACATCCGCACCTCTATTCATCATAAGATATGTCGCAACGGGTGAATCTATGCCACCTGATATTAAAGATACGAGTTTTATTCTCGTATTGAACAATTCGATCTTTTCACCAATTTTGGAAATCTCCATCCTTTCCGCGATCTTTTCTATTTCAAGCCTGTCAAAGCCGATCAATGGTTGATATATCGGTACCGAAATTTCGGAGCTAAAGATTCTTAAATTTGATCCACAGACGATCCCCAGAGCCCTGTACTCCCTGATAGCATCTTCTACTCTACCTTTACGATCATCGCGATCAAGAACCCTCAACCGAATATCCGGTTGAAATTCCTTCAAAATTTCTACGGCACCTATAGCCATCTCAGAATCTTCATCGTAACAGAACGGTATAATCTCACATCCCCGCCTCATCATCATCCAACAGGCAATCGCGGAAGTTATTTTCCTCGTTTTCCCAGATAGAAGGCATATAAGTTTTCCTTCAACTCCTTCAGGGATTCCTCCCATCCCCTTTGTTATCTCATCAAATATATAACATTCTTTCTCCCTGATCTCGATAAATATCTCTTTCTCTGGCTTACTCAAATCGACGGATAGATCTGGAAATCTCTTAATAATCTCTGCCCCTAAATACCTAGCGGCATCTTGAGAGGTGAAATCGTGTTCTCCTACCCGATTGATCCTCAAAGCGAATGTTCTTTCTCCCATTAGAGATCTTCCAGTGAATTTTAGAAGAGATTCTCCCAGTTCATCAAGCTCGCATCGTTCACAAAGAGAGAAGGAGTGTATGCCCGGTATATTCTTCAATTCAGAAGAGGTATTCTCCTCGGTATCAACCCATATTCTTCCCCTCTCCCTCCAAATATTACAACCTTTTATTCGTCTTCTTATGCTCTCTATCAATGAGCCTTCCCACTGCCTTCTCACGTACTCGGACTTCAAGGCAAGTTCACCGTATCGTATCATGTATAGTATATTCTCACTTCCTTCTCTCCTCAAAAATTTTTTGTTAGTCTTCTTTTATTTTTATTCAGATACCAAATAAACTTTAAATATCCAACC
>CABGHH010000003.1 GCA_902158745.1 Candidatus Methanolliviera sp. GoM_asphalt | reverse complement strand
GCTCCTATTGCCTATCTTCCTTATAACCCCCCATTCTACGCAGGTCTATTCTTGGATAATGGCTTTCAAAGAGAGAAAGAGTGGTACAATATCCGTCTTAAGTTACCCCCCGTAAGAGAAGAGGACATTTTGGAGGGGGAGAAGAGACTCAAAGATCTGAATATGGAAATCATAAAATTGAATCTGAGGGATAAAAAGGCCGTCAAAGAATACAGCGATCTTGTCCATAGAACATTTATAGGGCATTTCGGATTCAACCCAAGAGAGTTTATGGCAGGGTATGACACGCTATCAAAACGTATCTTGATGAGAATAACGACCCGCATCATGCGATTCAGGATATATGTGGGAAGATATAAAGATGGAAAGATGGTATTGTATTACTCCTTTTTTCCGGATATAAATGTCTTTTTTCGGTCTTTAAGGGAGAAAGGAAAAAATCCTATTGGCATCATGGCAATGCTAAAACTGTTGTTAGGTGGATCTAAAAAGATAAAGCGGGCAAAGGTTGGATCTCTCGGTCTGGACGATAGTATCAGGAACATGAGGATCATCTCGGACATGATCGGGTACGGATTGGATCTGGTGGTGGAAGAGGGCTATGATGAGATTGATACAGGAATGATGTTGGCGGAAAATCTTTCCATCTTAAAGATCGTTGAGAAGATAGCAGAAAAATTGGGGGCCGAAGAGATCGCATCGATGAAATATTACACTTTTTCCTATAACTTCTCTCCATAGCATAATAAAAAATTACTTATTCTTTGAAAGAAGACCGAATCACATGGATAAAGAGGATACAACAGAGTTCATTCTGGCGAAGAAATGCCTTATCATGGGCGAACTTACTCCAGAGATGGATGAAGGTCTGAAGATGGCACTTGATAGAGAGAGCTATGGGAGAACGATATATCTTGCATTTGCGCGGTCTGCAGCAGAGGATGGCTTAAATAACCTCTCAAAGCTTTTTAGAGCGGCCGCGGAGTCTGAAACTGTCCATGCAATGAATCTTTTAGACGCCCTCGGCGAGATCGGAGACACGTACTCTAACATAAAGAGGCTTCT
Organism: Candidatus Methanolliviera sp. GoM_asphalt; assembly: GCA_902158745.1. GTDB lineage: Archaea > Halobacteriota > Methanoliparia > Methanoliparales > Methanoliparaceae > Methanolliviera. Next base: position 25,599 of record CABGHH010000003.1, on the reverse strand, counting down.
AACAGAGGAAGACTGCGATATAGATACTACCTATCCAACATTGGCGAAAGAAGCACTGAAAGAAGGAAGAAGTGAAGCATCCATGGCTTTTAACTGGATTCTAGGTGTGGAGAAAGAACACAAAGAACTATTTAGACAAGCGCTACCCTATTTGGAAAAAGAGGACGATATCGAAGAGGAACGTTATTTCTTGTGTGAAAATTGTGGATACATTAGCCAGGGGGTTGCTCCACCCAAGAGTTGCCCTATCTGTGGGGCACCTGCATCGGAATTCAAGGAAGTAGAGTAATCTTACATAATCGAAGTGCTCAAAATCCTTTGGATTTTTGGCATGTGAAAATGTTTCACAGCAAAATGTTTCACAGCAAAATGTTTCACAGCAAAATGTTTCATTTTGCGTGCACCAAATCGAAGATTTGATTGCATTTTCACGGCACGAAATCGGAGATTTCATTTCATATTAAAAAGCTTCGCTTTTTGAATACGTTTAAATATTCTTGCTCCTTTTCTCAATAAATGGCACACGTCGAATCACTCGGAAATTCTTTGAAGGGGAAGGACAAATTAGCTTGGAGGAAGATAGAGGAGAGCGCCTTTGAAGGAGACGACAATTATATTCCATTCTCTCCCGGCGCAAGAAAGGAAGAGGAGAGAGAATTCTTTATCCTCATGGACGGAGGAGAAAAGATCGGTAGGGCATGTGCAACCGTTGATAGAGAGTGGATAGAGAAGAGAAAAGAGAACATAGGCTTCATCGACGACTTTACCATACTTCCGAATCATAAGAAAGACGCCAGCATCCTGATAAAACATTGTTTAGCTGTCATAAAAGATAAAGGGCTCGACGAGGTCTTTGTGAGAAGGAGTCCACTGTTTCCTGGATTGTTAATCGATTCTAAGGAACCACCCACATTCTTGATGCCATATAATCCTTCTTTTTACATCGATCTATTTCGAAAAGAGGGGTTTAAAAGTGAGAAGGAGTGGGTGGAAGTCCGTCTCAAATTCCCATCCATGCTCACAGAGGATCTTCCCCCGATATTCTCGGACAGAAAGATAAGAAAGCGTCTCTTCTTCTCGAAGGATCCAAAAGATTTTCAAGAACATAGAGATAAGGTCTTGAATTTAATATCAAAGAAGCAAGTTCCAGAATCCGTGTTGGAAGATACATCGAAAGCTTATAAATTCTTCAGAAAGAACGATGCGAGGTTTGTCATAATCAAGGTAAATATCAAAGAGATGAAGGAACTAAGCGCGTTTGAAAGGAATATATTCATGTCGATGGAGCACTTTGGGTATAACCCGAGGGAGTTTATGGGGGAGGGAAAAATTACGTTCTTAAAACGCGTGCAACTGAGATTTTTAAACTACTTTTTAAGGATCAAGACACTCGCATTTAGAGACGGAGACGAAAGTATAATCGGTTATGTAACCTACTTGGCCGATTTAGCTGCTCCTATGAAGAAGATGAGGGAGAAGAAAGGATTGTCTAACCTGTTTCGTATCAGAAGACTCATAAGAAAGAATGACAGCTTCATGATCGGTGGCATGGGAATTGACGAAAACATCAGAGGCATGGGCGCAGTAAGATCGCTTGCCTTTCTCATTTTAAAGATAATGGCGGATGATGGAGTGAGAACGTTAACCACGGGGCCGATGCTCGCGGACAACATTCCTGTCATAAAAACTGTCGAGATATTAGGGGAGACGTTCGGCATGCGTGCAGAGCCGATAAGATATGTTACACTCTCTTATAAATTCTAATCATCATTTGAAGATCGAAGATTCGCAAATCATCTCTTCTTTATTTTTTCTCTTGCCATCTTTGCATACTCCAAAATTTCCTTCTCCTCCAGTTCTTCTTTTTCATGAATTGCCTTTATCAGGTAGATAAAGAGAGAGGCGATCGCGACGGATACGATGGATAGGGCTAACCGCTCAAAAGGATATATCTTAATTGCCATCATCCAAGCTGAGGGAGTGGAGGGAATGTAAGATAAAACTAAGACCTCTTCTATCATGTGGACGAAGAGCGTTCCACAAAAAGAGATGATAAATAAAGAGAGAGGCATCCATTTACCGTAGAGCATCTCGTGTATCTTATCTCGGGAGATCAAGATTATAAACAGGCAGACGACGCTGAAATACGGAAGAAACCAGAATTCCACCCCACCGGGCGTGAGATACCAGCAAAAGATCGATGAACCTAACAAGATGGAAGATATCTTCCAATGATTCCTCGATAGAAGACCAGAAAATATGGCCCCAAAGAGCGGTATCAACGAGAAGAGATCAAAATATCCGTTCATGATGCACCTCACCCCAACGCCGATCGCACTTGAGATGAGACCGTAAAATGGACCAAGCAGTATCCCATTCACCAGACACATGGATTCCGCCAATCTTATACTTCCACTCGCCCCGATCAGTTTGAATTCGATTGGGAGATACGTAAAGAGGAACGTAAAAAACCCAAGAAGGAGAACGAGTAAGAGATTGACGACACGTATCTTCCTTAATTCTTCTATTGAGTCCATTTATTTTATGTATCTTCCGATGAGAATTTCTAATTTTTTCATCTTCTCGCTATCTATGCGGGAGAGATCGGTTACGATCGCGTCTTTGAGCGCATCTCTACATCCACATTTCCCCTCCGCAAGCAACGGTATGAATTCTTTTAAGATATCCTTTACGGCCTGTGCATTCTTCATCACATTCTCTACAACTTCACTTACGCTCACTTCCTCTTCCTTCCATACGTCATAGTCCGTTACGGTTGCCAAGGTAGCATAACATATCTCGGCCTCTCTTGCAAGTTTAGCCTCCGGGATGGCGGTCATTCCAACGATATCGAATCCAAGTTTTCTATATACATTAGATTCCGCTTTCGTAGAGAATTGTGGCCCCTCGATACATAGATATGTCCCACCAAGCCTTACCCTATATCCCATCTTCTTCGTCGCCTCATATAATTTATCTGAAAGGCGTTTACAGAACGGCTCTGCAAAACCCACGTGAACGACAATATCATCGAAGAATGTGTTCTTTCTGTATTTTGTCCTATCATAGATCTGGTCCGGTATGACGATATCCAATGGTTTTATCTCCTCTTTGAGACTTCCTACCGCGCATACACCTATTATACTCTTCACGCCGAGTTTTTTTAGAGCGAATATGTTTGCCCTGTAATTGACCTTCGTCGGAGAATAAAGATGTCCTTTGCCGTGCCTCGAGATGAAAGCGACTTCTCTTTCCCCCAATCTCCCAATTATAACATTATCGGAAGGCCTGCCGAATGGTGTATCGATATTTAGCTCTCTTGTATCTTCAAAGATACTCGGATCATATATTCCACTGCCTCCGATGATTCCAACTTCAGCCATCATTTGCTTCATATTTTCCTCCCTCGAACTTTAAGATCTTCCTATCGACCATCTCTCTTATAACTTCCCCCAATCTATTTGGTTGAATGATCTCGAATGATATTGGATCTATCTGGTAGTGATCTCTAAGTCCCCTTCTTATATCTTCCATGTTCCACCTTCTCTCTTTTTCTCTCATCATCTTCGATATGATATCGATCATATCCTCGATAAAATTCCATGGGTAGATTATCCATACCCATTCTTTCAAATATTCTCCATAATAGTCTGTTTTGGCTTTAGATGTATATAAACACTGCAAAACGGATATTTTAATCTCTTTAGGATCTTTTGCCAAGAGATATTCTTTTGCACCATTGATGCTCTTCCCTGTATCCGTTATATCATCGACGACGAGAATACTCTTCCCCTTAACTGCGGTATCATCGATCAAGTATTTCACCCTTGCACAATCTCCCGTTATCGCCGCTCCGACGTAGTGTTCCATCTTCAGACTTACCAGGTCCTTGAGATCCAAAAAGTCGCATAAAACTCTTCCGGCGAACCATCCCCCCCGCGCGAGCGCCACGATGATGTTTGGTTCGAATTTGGACTCTTTTACCTTTTTAGAAAGAATTTGGCAGAGGTTGTACATATAATTCCAGTCCGTTAAAACGCACCTAAAATTCTTTGAATGCATGTAGAAATCTCCTTGTTGCATCTTTAAACCATCTCTTCAATTAACAAGTTTAAATATATCTTCCTCATTAAAAAAGATATTTCATGATAGAGATAATCTCAACAAAGTCTTCTTAGACAAAGTAAATATATTATAAATTAAATGGAGGTGATATGGACTTGGAAAATATTATCCTTGAGAAGGAGAATAGGATCGGAAAAATAACGTTAAATAGGCCAGATGTATTGAATGCCCTGGACAAAAAGACGTATTCAGAGATTGGAACTGTGATTGAGGACGTTCGAGAGGACAAGGATATAAGGGTGGTGATCATCACAGGCGCCGGCAAGGCATTTTGTAGCGGTCTGGATCTCACATACGCCGCCACCATAGTCGGTATGTCTCCATTAGAATTCAGGAGTACCATCAGAAGATTACAGGAGATATTTAGATTAGAGAGGTTAGAAAAGCCTGTAATTGCCGCGGTGAACGGATATGCGATGGGTAATGGCTGTGATCTTGCTCTCGCATGCGATTTTAGGATAGCATCGGAGAATGCAAGATTTGAGATGACGTACGTAAAACTCGGGCTCATTCCATATATTGGTGGGACATATAGACTGGCGAGATTGGTGGGACTTGGGAAGGCAAAAGAGCTCATACTTACGGGAGATAGAATAGATACAAAAGAGGCGGAGAGAATAGGTTTGGTGAACAGAGTAGTACCGGCAAATGAGCTTGAATCTGCAACGATGAAATTTGCAGAGAAATTAGCCAAAGGTGCGCCTGTGGCGATCGGGCTTTCTAAGATGGCGATAAATAGTGCTATTGATACTAATTTGAGCGCCGCATTGGAGAATGAGGTGTATGGACAGAGTCTATGTCTTCAGACGGAAGATGTAAAAGAAGGGACGATGGCGCGTTTACAAAGAAGAGAGCCTAAATTTACAGGGAACTAACAAAATCTCTATAGTGTGGATCTTGACCCAAGATCTCTGTCCATATGTCTTTCCTTCTCCATAGAAAATAGATCCGAATCTTGGTTTAGGAACTTTAATTTGGGTGTATGTCAGCCAAAGTACTTCTCCATGATGAGGTCTCTTATGAGTTTTGCTGCAAGCAGAGAGGTCTCCCCATAATCGTACTTCGGCGATACCTCAACGAGATCGAACGCCGAAACCTCTTTAGAGAAACCTGAAATAAACGCTCTGATCTCAGAAGGATTTAGACCGTAAGGTTCTGGGTTTTCCGTGCCGGGGGCAAAGGATATATCTATCACATCCATATCCAATGAGAGGTATATCTTTCTCCCAAAAGATCTCTTTTTAACTGCCCTAACGATATCCTCTACGCCTCTGCTCTTCACGTCCTCCGCGGAGAAAGACGCGATACCCATCTCCTTTAAAAACGCATATTCCTCTTTCGATCCACTTCTAATGCCGATCAATGCCATATCTTCACCAAATCTCTCAAATACTCTTCTCGCGACGCATGCGTGGCTATATTTAGTTTCTTCATAGGCATCCCTTAAATCAAGGTGTGCGTCCAAAGATATGAAGAAGCCATCACATAGCTCTTTGAAGATACCTGCCGAGTGGATCGTTATTGAGTGCTCTCCTCCCAATAAGATCGGCATCTTTCCATCGTTTAGAACCTTCTCTGCAACTTTTTTTACCTCAAGAGCAGTATCTTCCACCGAGTTAACATTCAAGTTTCCAAGATCGCAGAAGGAGAGTTCGGTTATCTCAGCATCGTATTCTTTGTAATACGTCTCAAAGTTATAGGAAGCTTCCCTTATTCGATCGGGGGCAAGCCTTGCCCCGTCTCTGAACGATGCGGTACCGTCAAATGGAACCCCTACTATAACGATATTTGAATTATTATATTCCGCGTTTGCATCCGCAAATTTCACCGCATATCTATCTTTCTCTTCCCTAATGACTCTATGTAGGTGATCTCTTTCCCCTGCTCCATCTTATCTGCATATTCTTCCGCCACCGGCAACTCGAACGTTTTGTATGTTTCCATATCCATAAGTTGGGTGGTATCTCTTGATATAGATATCACTTGGGCGGTCTTTCGTTCCACAATCGGGACATAAATTTTTGCGGTCACCGGCTGAACGATTGATCTCTTCTGTCCATCAAATATCCCTATAGCATCCATCCTGGCCTTTGCAGAACCGTGCTTGCCCGGCTTCGAAGTCGTCATTCCCATGATGACGCAGGGTTCCTCATCGATGATGATATATCCTCCCTTCTTCAACGTCCTAACTTCCGTCTGTCTCTTATCCATATTATATTCCTCACGCCAATGAAGAGAGGTGTTTTATCCTCTTGACCATATTCGGATGCGTACCAAGGATCTCCATCAGCTTGTCCGACGTACTCAGTTTTATTTCCTTCTCTCTCAAATAGATCAACTCATCCCGGTCAATCGTGCCGCTCATATCCAGATCTATATCTCTCAATTCTTTAATATCTTCTCGCGCCGCCGAGACGTCATTGACAAAGAAAGCTTTGGTCCCTTCCACTTCCTTCAAAGATCTTTTTGAGATCTTTGCAGATCCATATGCAAGTTTATAAAGGGCGGTAGCCAGATGTTGGGGCTGATTTCCGAGCTCAACGCTTCCCGCATCCGCGTAATACTCTCTGATCCTCGATCCATAGAGGACGAGCAGATTGGTGATGAAGTAGAATATGAGCGCGATAATTCCAATCAGAACAGCATTCCCTCTATCATCCCCTCTAGAGAATATCGTGCTCAATGCGATGTAATAACATATCAATGGAATAACGCTCAAGATGGTCATTATCGCCATGTCTCTATGTCTCACGTGTGATATCTCGTGCCCCAGGACTGCTCTGAGCTCATCCCTATTCAAAATATTTAGTATGCCTCTCGTGACGCAGACCCGTGCATCTCTCTTCGATCTTCCAAATGCGAAGGCGTTTGGTATCTGGATATTGGATATCCCAACCCTTGGCTTTGGTATTCCGGCATTCTCCGCAAGTTCTCCTATCATCCTATGCAGATCTGGTTCTTCATCTTCGGAGACATAATTAACCCTCATCGAAAGTTCTACCATCTTTGGTCCGATCATGTACTGTATGAAGACGATGAATACAGCTAAACCTGCAAAGAAACCAAAATTTTTCACCCCGGCGAGAGTGGAGATCGCCGCTATTAGAGCGTAAAGGATCGCAAACATCAGACCTACGAGAAGATACATCCTTGTCTGTAGCCACATGATATTATAAGTGGGAGAGTTTAAAGAATATAAATCTAACGCATCTTCTTATATAAACTTCTCCACCAACACGTATCCAAACCGTAACTTCGTGCAAACGTCTTGCCGTGATAAAAAAATCTTCATCTTTGAGCACAACTCTTCATAAATCTCGATAATACGCTATAAAATCTTCGTCATTGCTCGCGATCAAGGAGATACCTCTCTTCGTTACGCGTTCGTTTATATCCTTCCCATCAAGGTCGATTAGATATCCTCCACTCTCTCTCAAGATCAACTGTCCCGCCATGATGTCATATCCGCCGAGTTTGCCTCTCGTATCGAGAACAATGTCCAGACCTCCATTAGCGACCAGAGACAATTCTAGTGCAATACTACCGAGCGTCCTCATAACGATCCTCTTCTCCAAATCCTCTCTCGAAAATGGTGGAAAATCATAAGCGTGAATTGAGATCAGTATCCTATCCTTATTAATCTTGCATTGCGATCTCTTTCCGTTGATAAAGCTCCCTTCTCCCTCCACAGCATGGTATAGATCGCCAAAGAAGCTTGAAACAACCCCCATGCTTATATCATCGAAATAGACATCCTCTATTTTTTCAGAATATGCCAGAGAGGTGCAGTAAAATGGTATTCCTCTCACCGCGTTTCTCGTTCCATCTACCGGGTCAAATACGAGCGTAAAATCCGGATCTCTTCCTATTATTCGCTCTCCAAACTCTTCGGATATTATTCTCGCCTCGAGCCCACGAGATCTCAACGCCTCGTCCAATGCCCTCTCCGCGAAGAGATCGATCCTCTTTGTGTCCTCCTTCCCTTCCGGGACGTATTCTCCAAAATTTACGTCTTCTTTCATGTATTTTCTTGTCTTTTCTTTTATCTCGGACGTTAAATCGATCAACTCATCTATCTCAAGCATTTCCACTCCCCCTCATCTTCTCCACAATCATATCTGAACATTTCTCCGCGGAATCTTTTGAGCTATCCACGATGATCTCAGGGTTTGATTCCTCATACGGAACGCCTATTCCCGGAACGGTATTAGATTCTTTATCCAAGCCCTTTTTATAGATGCCCTGTGGAAAGTATTTTATCTCTCTCTTTCCTTCCCGCTCCATACATATCTCCAAGGGACATCTCACATAAGCTTCGATGAAGTTTACAATTGTATCTTTCGCCTTCTTTCTATATCTCATCCTGTTTGCTGTGGCATCGATTATAACATTTTTCCCATCGTCAACGGTGAGCTTTGCCATATATGCCAATGAATAATAGACAATGTCTCTCTCTTCCTCCGTATATCTTGGATCTGGCGTTATAAATTTCCTTATCTCGTCCAATTTCAAAATTTTACATAATATTTCTCTATCAAGCAATTTATCGCGCACTTTCCTTGCGATCGTGCTCTTCCCACTTCCTGGAAGACCCGTTATCCACAACGCCCACGGTTCACAGATACCTGTTGACGTCTTCGTAGTCAAATTCTTCACAGTCCAACATGCTCCATACAAAGTTAAATAATTTTTTTCTCACAACTTTTGAGATATCTGGATACCAGATCGGGCTCGCGACGACCAACGCCCGAAAGACGTAAAAGAGCTGGATGACGTTTAAGATCTCAATATCCCCTGTTTTATCCATGTAATCACGGTAAAACTCGATGAAGAGCTTCTCAAAACTTCCACCCATCTCGCAACGGCTCAGTAACGAATAGAAGATGTAGTTCATCGTTAAAGAAGAGAGGTCATCGGCCGCTTCCCCCCACTCCCCCCTGCTTCTATCCAAGAGTGTAAAGTCATTATCTGGTCTAAACAAGATATTCCACGGATGAAAATCCCCATGAACCATGCAAAGCCTTTTTTTGTAACCCTTGAGCTTCCACCTCAACTTCACGCATCTTTCTTCTATCTCACAGAGTTCTTCCGGCGTTATATAATCCAAATTTTCAGGATAACTGTCAATTAAACCAAATATGCATTCTCCATGCCCAACTATATCCCTTATCTTCCTCAAATAGAGTTTTGGATCATCTCTCTTAACCGCGTGAATCTCGGAGAGATAAGAGGATAGTCTCTTCGTTCTTACCAGGTCAAATTCTTTCAATTTACCTGTTTTTCTTATCCTATCCAGGTCGTTTGCGTACGGTTCACCTTCGACCAAGTCTGTCAAGAGAAAAAATTCCTCTGCATCTCTTGCGGATCTCATCTTTCCATCTTTTGTAAAAAACCCAACGTCCAACGATTTTACATGCTTTGGAAGTCTATCAAAGGAGTCATGTTGCCATAAAAGCGTTTGAGCACGGTCAGAGAAGTGATCGTGGCCAAAACTGTCCCCCTTCATCGTGGATAGAACCACTTTTTTCGTCTCTTCTCCTCTCTTAAATTCGATAAGATAAGGTTTACCGTATCCAAAATCTTTTATACTCTCTTCTTTTCCAATCTCTTCCTTATTTATGAGCTTTATCTCCCCGCCAAAAAGCTCTTTCAGATATCCCTCCATGTTCATAGACGATTAAAAAGATCCGTCCTTTAAAAGTTTTATGAAAGACCAAACACAGATGAGATCGCTTTGCCCAAATTTGCTGCACGATATTCTGCTTAAAACCTCTGGCAGAAGTATAGAAAAATCCTTATCTATTCTAAGTGATGAGCGCTCGAAGATCTCAAACCTGCCTGCCAAACATCTTCATCAGATTCTTCGGCATACCCGTGATCTTCCCGCCCTTGAGAGCGCCAAGCGCCTTCTTCATCATTCTGTAATACCTGATGAGCTCTTTCACCTCATTCGTATCTGATCCGGAACCGACTGCCACCCTTCTTATCCTGCTTCCATTCAAGACGGAGGGGTTCTCGAGTTCAAAGTCCGTCATGGAGTTCATTATTACCTTGTATCTCTCGAGTTTATTCTTCGTCATATTGTAATCTTTATCCGTGATATCTACCCCGAATCCACCGAACGGTATCATCTGAATTACCTGTTTAAGTGGCCCTATCTTATTTATCGCCTGAAACTGTTTGTACATCTCCTTTAATGTGAACTTTCCCTTGAGTACCTCTTCTACACCCATATCTTCTGGCGTGATGGACTCCTCCACCCGCTCCATCAACGCCTTCAAATCTCCCATACCGACGAGTCTTGAGATGAAACCTTCTGGGTCAAATCTCTCGATATCATCCACCTTCTCTCCCGTACCGATGAAGGCAATTCCGCTATCTGTCTCAGAGACAGCTGAGAGGGCTCCACCACCTTTTGCCGTTCCATCGAGTTTTGTTATTATCACCCCTGTGATACCTATGGACTCGCCGAATGCCCTTGCCTGTTCTTCTGCCTCCTGCCCGATCGCCGCGTCCATGACGAGAAATTTGTGCTCTGGATCTAAAGCTTTATCTATGTCTTCCATCTCTGCTATCAATTCTTTCTCGAGTGCGTGCCTTCCGGTGGTATCGATGATCTTAACGTCGTACTCTTTCTTCTCTTTAAGTCCGTTCTTTACGATCTCTACCGCATCTTTGTTACCTTTTTCTCCATAGAACGGAATACTATTTGCGTTGCATAGTTGAGAGAGCTGTTCATAAGCTCCCGGACGAAAAGTATCGGCGCATATCACAACCGGCATTAAGCCTTTCCTTTGAAAATACTTCGCCAGCTTGGCCGTTGTGGTGGTTTTACCGGACCCCTGTAGGCCCACCATCATTATCGTCTGACCTTTTAACTCTAAATCTATTCCTCTGCCGAGAATGTTTGCAAGTTCCTCATAGACGACGCGGGAGATGTGTTCCCTCGCATCAAACCCCTCGATGACCTCTTCTTTTATTGCCTTCTTCTTTATGTTGTTGGAGAGCTTCATCACGAGCTTTACGTTAATATCCGCCTGCAGGAGTGCTCTCTGGATATCTTTAACCAGTTCTTCCGCGGTTCTTTTGTCTATCTTATTCGATCTCGCCAGTTTTCTTAATGATTCCTTTAAGGAACTCCCCAAGTTATTTAGAATCATTTCGAACCCCTCTCATTCTTCACCAAAGATCTTCCCCAAGAGCCAATCTTCATCAAAGACTATCAAATCCTCGTACCTCTGCCCGACACCGAAGAAGAATATCGGCTTTCCCGTCACATAAGGTATCGAGATCGCGGCACCCCCCCTCGCATCCGCATCCAGTTTGGACAATATGGAGCCGTCTATCCCAATAGATTCGTTGAACTGTTTTGCCCTCTCCACGGCATCGTTCCCCGCTATCGCCTCATCGACAAAGATCGTTAATCTGGGAGAATTTATCCTCTTTATCTTCTGAAGTTCCCGCATCAGGTTTGAATCTGTATGCATCCTGCCCGCGGTGTCCGCGAGAACGACGTCTTTCCCTTTTGCTTTAGCATGTTCCACCGCGTCGTATATCACGGCAGATGGATCTGCACCATACTGGTGTTTTATCAATCTTAAACCGAGCCTCTCTGCGTGAGTCTCGATCTGTTCCTGTGCCCCCGCCCTGTACGTGTCTCCTGATGCGATCACCACCGAGTAACCATTATCTGTAAGTCTCTTCGCAACCTTGGCTATCGTGGTGGTCTTTCCCGTCCCGTTTACCCCAACGAAGAGGATCACGACGGGTTTATCACCTGTACTTATTATCTCGTCAAAAGGAGGACCGTCATTCTTTATCACATCTTTGATGCTATCTTTGAGGACGTCTTCAACGATCTTATCCGTATTGGAAAATATCCTCTTCTTCTTGCCTATGAGTTCCTCTCTTACATTCGATACGATCTCTTCAGCTACGGGCAGTGCCACATTTCCCTCCATAAGAGATATTTCGAGTTCCCATAATGGCCCAGCGAGATCTTCTTCACCTAATATCGTCTCTCTCTCTATGATGAGAGCTTTTGCTTTATCTTTTAATCCTACCTTCTCTTTCTTCGTCTTTTTTTCATCTATGCTCAAAGACGCCGATATGTTAGCGACTTCTTCGGTTGTCGTAGCGGAAGAAACCTCTATCCCCTCTGCCTCTTCCTTTTTATGAACCGCCTTTCCGATGGAATGCTTAAAAGACGCAAATTTATCTCTTAAAGATTTAAACATGTCTATTTTTTCGTTATCTCTTCTATCTTCGCCTGTAGATAGGTGAGCGTCTGCCTAACTTGAGCCAATTTACTATCCACTTCAACGAGTGAGTCGCTCAAATTTTTCTTCTTCTCTTCCAAAAATTGTTTTACATCCTTTACATCTTTCTCTACACTATATCCTCCGCCTATACGCATCATCGCCTTATCTTGATCTTTTATCGTCGCGTTTACAAAGGTGCCCGAACCTATAGGTACGAGTGTTTCGATATCATGATCACCCTTTTTATCGATTAAAAGTACAATAAAGTCCATTGCGCCACTACAGTCCTTCATAGACATCTCTAGAAGGGCTTTTTGTTGCTGTAATGCCACCATCTGCTCTTCATAACTTCTGTATAGTACAACGTGTTTCTGCAGTTCTGATTCAACTTCTTCTTTGCCATTCATCTTAACTTTCCCTCCTCTAAATTAAATGAGCTGAAACACTTCTTCAACTCTCGCAATTTCTGGTCCCCTCGTCTCTTCGCCGACTAAATAACCTTTTGAATTTGTAATGACTCCCGAACCGACCAGAGGAGATCCAAAATTGATCGTCCCTACCCCGATGGGTATATCAAAGATCTTTTCGAGCAGTTCGAAGTCTTCATCCTTCGTATATGGGTTGACCAACAAACCTTTATTTGTTACTGATGCGGCCGTTCCAACGGTCTTATATCCTCCAACAGATCCTCTATAAACGTCCACATCTAAAAACCTCGCTATTAGGCGTATAGATCTATCAGACACCTCCGGATGCACGACAGCCGCCGTATCGTTGGCCAATATAACGTTACCACAGGCGTTCATCCTATCTGGAAATCTTTTAATATTAACCTTATTCTCTATCAATTTAATCTCTGAATTTAGTATATATCGGGAGACCAAAAAACCGTTAGAGTTGCCGCAGACGAGGGATCCCACCAGAAGAGATCCACCGATCGAGGTCTTGATAACCTCAACACCTAATCTCTCTTCGATCTCTTTCATCTCGTCGTCTTTGATGAGACTCGAAGCGATAGCATAATCTTCCGTGACAGAGATGAAGACCCCAATATTTGACATTCCACCGAAGTTCATAAATCTGTTTCTCCCTCAATCAATGACCAACTCAGTCTCCACCTCTCCATCCTCCGACTTAATCGTTCTAACGCGTATCTTGGACGGTGGTTTTTGAGACCCCCTCTCCCAAATCTTCTCGTTTATCGATGCATCCAGATATATCTTCTCCTCACTCGTCTTCATGTGCCTCGCAAGGAATTTTCTGACCTCTTTTATCGCCTTATTGCTCCTTTTCCACCGTGGGGCTTTTAGAAAAGCCTTTCTAAGTGGGATCGTATATATTCTCTCCTCTTCTACCAATTAAAACACCTCTTAATCATTTATTCAGCCTTGTCCTTCTCCAATGCCTCCTCTTCGGGTGCGTTCTCACATTTCGATTGGTCCTGACGATCACCCATGCTGGAATTCTTCTGTTCTGCCTTGCATACTTTGCAAGCCTTATTTTCATTCCCTTCGTCTTTTTAGACATATCTCTCACCGAAAACCTATGGTTTTTGTTTTCAAGTGCTACCGAAGGTAGCACCCAAGTTGAAAGAGCGGCAGCTCTTCAATCCCAAAACCCTCGAATGAACGTGCCTGCTCGGAAATATCTTCTCTACCATCTCTTCATCATAATTCTCTCTCATATAACACCTGATCTCAAACTCATAATCTGCCCTCTTTGGGAGATTTTCTCCCTCCAAAACGATGAAGAATCTACCTGCGAGTTCGTCGATGAGTTTTCTTCCAAAACCCAACAACGGTCTCACATAATGGATATCATATCTATCTTCCAAACTCCTCGTCTCCGCAAGCGTTAGCTTAGGAGATATATCATCTCTCCTAGTTCCATCCGCTATGATCTCATATTCTTTGGCAGAGTTTTCTAAAGCTTTTTTATGGACTAAATTTAGTCCATCTCTTGGAAAAGCATCCTTAATCATCATATCTGTAGCTTCTTCGATCACGCCACCCCCGAAATCAATCTTTTTATGAGGTAACCCCAGTCTCTTCGCTGATCTCTCGGCAGATCTCCAGTTCTCTGATAAGCCAAAAGTGAATGTCAGGAGTTCCACTTCAAAACATTTGGAGAGCATTAACGCCGAAAGAGAGCTATCCTTTCCACCACTAAAGAGCACGGCAGTTCTCATATTTTTCTTATCTTAATATCTCTCTTTTTCGGCTGTATCTGACTCAATATCATCTTCAACTGTTCGTCGGTTATCATCGACTTTAATCTTCCATTCGATGCAAGAGCTATCAATTGCTCTTCGATCGCCCCGGCGAACTCTGGTTTTGCCACTTTGATGTTGTTGAGTCTCTCTCTTGCCTCTGGCGTCATTATCTTTCTTAAAACCTCTTTTTTTTTCACCTCGTATTCTTTTTTGAGGGTTTCTTCCTGCCCCTGTCGTAAGATCTGATCCTGTTGTGACGCCATCATCTGTTGTAATCTTTTCCTCTTGATCTCCTCTATCTCGTCAGCCATTGTGCGGTCTTCCTAATTTTTAGTATTTCTTTAGTTCGGGTATCTTCTTTTCAAGCTCTTTCTTTAGTTCATAAGCCGTCTTATCAAGAAAAGATGTCCCCTCTGGCGTCATAATTCTACCTCTCTTCGCCACTTTAACGATATTGGCTACCTCTAACTGTTGAAGCCCCTTACGAACGATCGATCCGCTTCCTTTTTTGAACCTGTAGGGTTTTGCCCCTCTATCTTTACGCCCTCCGTAGTATACCCGGAGTCTCTCTATCCCCACAGGACCATCTATATAAATTCTCCTTGCCATAGAAGCGCACCTTCTGTACCACCAATCCTCTTCCACAGGAGGCATCTCTTTATTCACGCCTGTTCTCACATATTTCGTCCATTCGGGTGGAACGATCTTACCGCCGTCTTTGAGCTTCTCTGCCAATTTTCCTACCAATATATCTCCCGGAACATCATAAACCGTAGTCATTTAGTAGACACCTTATCTCACACATCTATTTAAAAATTTTCCTTGCTATTCGCAAATCAATTTGACAACTCTCGATGAGAGGAGCATATACATCATGACCTTTATTACCACTCTCTATAATAATAGCAACAAGATTCGGTATCCGATGAAGCATGAGCCCCTTTTTCTTTTAATTTTTCACGTGGACGCTTAAATTCTGGTAGATCCTTGATCTTTTTCGTCTGCCTGATAACATGAAACGGGATTCTATATAACGTTTTTTGGATATGATATCTTTCCTTTCTAAGTCTCACGAACGGATATCTTTGAGTGATCGATTTTTATCTCTATAAAAAATAACTTTTTATCAAAAAGTATTTAAATGATAAAGAGTATATGCAAATAGAGATGACATCACGAAGATCATAGAGGTGAACCATCTCATAATTCGTCAAAGATGTTTAGATGGGAGTGATAAAAATGAAAAAAGAAAAAGAAAAGGAGAAAGAAGAGATACTGAAGAGTTTTAAGACCGTAGATGCGTTTGGAGAATACGTTCAAAGATCAAGAATAGGCTTACGGAATGTGCACCAGTGTCTTTGGCCTGATCGTTTTTGTCGGTTTCACGCTGATGCACCTCTTGCTATATAGAGTGGCATGGTATTGGATCGCATATCTTGGAATAATAGGCACATTTCTGATCGCATTCTTTGTGAATGGGTTTCTGGCACGTGGAGTGACGTCAAGGATCGGTGAAGCAAAGTCGTGGATGAACGTATATTCCAGATGGAAGGTGCTCTCTCTAATCCTGTGCCGCTAATGTGTTACATACTGCTCGGTTGGTTCGTCGCGGATGGAATCGGGATGGGTGCAACCGGCATAATTACTGGTTCAAGAGGCAATCTGATAATAGGAATACTGCTGATCGTATCGGCGATACCGATAGCATCTTTTGCGTTGGAGCAGGCATTCCTGCTCTTTGGGTTGATATGTGGAATCGGTATGATGATATCCGGTTTCTCCGATTACAGATCTTGGTTGAGCGAGGCAAAGGGAACATAAGCGGTTATGTACGAAGATATTGTGGAATTGGACAAGGTCATACACGAGCGGATGAGGCTTGCTATGATGACGCTGTTATATCACCATAGGGAGGTGAGCTTCAACTACCTTAAAGAAGCACTTAAGACGAGCGAGGGAAATCTCGCCACCCACCTGAAAGTGCTGGAGAAGAGTGGATATATAAAGGTTAAGAAGCGATTCGTCAAAAGAAGACCTCAGACGAGCTATGAATTGACCGAATTGGGGAAGGAGGCATATAGGAGATATTTATCCGTGTTGAAACGATTACTCTATGAGAATTGATCTGTGCAGGATGTCGAATAAAATGTTAGATAATACCGAATATGAGCATATCAAATACAACAATCAACAATGAAAGAAGGAAGAGCAATATTAGACCGTATGGCAATGGAATAGAAGCGTTCCCCAATGCGATCTTTGATCTTTCTAAAGCATTTTTAGCCGTTTCATAATCTTTGCGTCCACCAGATAGTAAAGATGGAAAAATTATACCTCTGGATCTCTCTTCTCCGTCTTTTACATAAAAAACGTTAAAATAAGGTCTTATTATCCCCTTTATGCCAGGATGCGTCTCTATTTTTCTTATATCTTTGAGATCTATCTCTTGATCCACTTTTCTATACTTTTCGCCGATCACAGGCATTTTTTCCATCAAATTCTGATATTTTTCTGCGAGTCTGCCTCTCACCCCTGATCTTGTATAGATCATCTTCTCTTCCGTTATGCTCAACCTGCCCGTCTTCGTCTTTACCGTTACCATAGATGACTTATACATGATCTTCGTTATTAAACTTTTTTGGCATTTGAAAATCTCCGATAGACATTAGCAAAATTTATAACCTCTCCCACCGATGATCCAATATGCTCGAGGAAGATCTAACGAATGACGTACTATTTAACGTATCTCAAGATTACGCCTATTTTCTAAGAAACGGCCCGGTGGCCATATCAAAATTACATTCCCCCTTTTTTCTGGTTCTGGGGGGAGAAAGAGAGAAAAAAAAAGTTTTAGACGAGTGGAAGAAGAAAAAAACCGATAAAGATGATATATTTTCAAGAATAAAGAATATAAAAGAGGTAGAGGAGTATAAAAGCTTCTGGAATCCATCTACAATAAGAGAGGTATTCAAAGTAGAGACTTATGAATCTTACGTGGTTCCGGAAGTAAGCGACAAGATATTCTTTAAATTGGGAATTCCAACGGCAGAACACGATATTCCTTACGTTAATCGGGCTCTCGTCGATCTATCTGCGTTAAAAGATATGTGGATATTCGATACTAAGGGGAGAAAGGAGATATTAGATGTTTTACTATACGACATCGAGATAAGCGACTACGGGAAGAAGGAAAATGGTAGATTGCCAATTGGGATAATCGGATACTCAGACTTTAAGTTCTCTTTTAGATCAGAGAAGAACCTGGAAGAGGAGGATTTTAATCTCAATATAATTGATATACCATCCGATTGGGAATCTATCGAGATAAAGCAGTTGATATCCAGAGATGAAGATGAAGAGGTAGAGAATCTAAAAACATTTTTGGAAGAACTGCGTCGCCGTCAGATAATCTCTGGACACAATATACTCAACTTCGATAATCGGGAGATCTACAACCGGATAGAATACCTCTCAGGGAAGAAGAAAGATGAACTATCAACAGAGGAGAAGAGATTATTTAGGGCATTTTTAGATACCAGCTCAAGAAAAGAGAAAATATTCAACTTTGGTTCGATGCAGGGCACGGTGAATATCTATCCCACTTCCTTTGACACGTATCACGCCGCGAGAAAGTTCTTTCCAAATTTAGACGGATACGGGCTCAAGTATCTTGCACCCCTCTTCGGAATAAAGATAAAAGACAGGGTCTATTTAGATTACGATGAGATAGGTATTGACGAGAAAACCCTGGAATACAACAGACACGACGTCGCTGAGCAGGGCGGAATAACGCTCCTCCTCCTCCAACAGGCACTCCCATTGGCATTTTTAACAGGGCTACCATTTGAAATTTTATTTCCAGCCGGTACGACCAAGATATGGGACCAGATGGCGATGATGAGGGCAGCGAAGTATAAAAAGATCTTTCCGGCAACGTGTAAAGTATCGTTGGTTTCAAAGCAGATGATAAAAGAATTTGGGAATAAAAAGGAGAAGAATAGGAAGGAAGAGATCTTTCAAGAGGCACGGAAACTTGAAGATAGGTCAGAATACCTGAAAGAGGCACTCAGAGTTATAAAATATGGGGAAGAGATGCCAGACTGGGTTGAGTATCCTTATGTAAATCTCGAATATCATTTTCCTGGTGGAAAGACCATTAAGCCCAACGAAGTTAATTCTGATTTCTTACTCTGGTGGAATGTCATCGTGGCCGACGTAGGCGCGATGTATCCGACGATATTGAGGGCGGGGAATATTGGGGCGGATACCGTGCGGCTATCAAAAAAAGATGAGATCCCAGATGATTATGTCTGGTTGAAGAGTCTTCCAAAAAAATTTTTGGAGAATATCTGCTGGAAAGATGCTGGTGATAAAGAAGGATATCTGGTAGGCATAAAAAAATCAAAGGAAGACGGCATGGTGAATTTGGCGATGAAAGGTATCATGAAGATGATCTTTAGAATTAAGAGAGAGCTTTCCAAAGCCAAAGTAAAGGGCATTCCAAGAGAAGAAGTCCAAAGAATGCAGATGATGTATAATGCTCTAAAGGGTGTTAGAAATGCTGGAACACACGGGATAATGACCGCACCGAACGTCTCGTGCAGACAATTCAATCTTTGGGCCGGTGCTGCAATAACCACGAAGGGTCAAGAGATACTGGATGATGTCGTAGAAAGATTAAATGAGAGAGATATAAGGGTGGTGTACGGCGATACAGACGGTATATATGCGGCATGTTCCAAAACTGCACCGCCTGAAGTTTGCGATGTATTAGGAACATCTGCATATGTCGATAGAACTAAAAATAAAAATAAAAAAATTATAACGCGTAAAATCTCTGATTTTGAGATGCCCTGGCTCTCTGAGCCGGAGAAGGTTTTGAGAACGATCGAAGATTGTAATAAAGTATGGAGAGAGAGATTAAATTATCCCGACTTTGAACTTGAGCCTGAAGAACACAGCGCGATGCTCTTCGTCAAGCATAAGAACTATCTGGTTTGGGACATCGAGGATGGAGAATTGGTAATGAAGACGAAGGGGAATAATTTTAGGGCGAGTGATAAGGCAGAGATCACGATAAAGACGCTCGAAGAGATAATGCAAAGTGTGGTTAGAGATAATATATCGTGGGAGAGCGAAGAAGATGAGAGAATACGCGTTAAAGAATCTATTAAAGAGGGGACAAACGAGATAATCTCAAATTTGAATCTGGACGATGTGGATGTATCCGATTTAATAATGACACAGACCGTCTCTCCGCCGAAGACGTATGCGAGGAACAGAGACGGATCGATGAATACCTTTGGTCAGAGGGCAGCGGCTTTAGAAAAGATCGTCGGGAAGATCGGTGTATCTACAAAGTTCAGGTTCGTGGTTACTAAATCGCCCTTGCCTGGAATAAATAATTCCAGCAAGAGCGGCGTAAAACCAATTCATTATATGTATCCAATCGATTATCTCACAGACGAAGAGTTTTCTGAAGAGATAGATATCGAATGGTATAGGAAGCTCGTTGGGAATTATATAAAGGGGGCATTTGGTATCGAAGATGTATCTACCGGGAAAAATATGTCGCTGGATCTCTTTATGTGATTTATTGATGAGACGTCATCTCAGATAACAGCGAATACTTAAGAGACTCTGGTCTTTTTCCGGAGAAAGACCAACGATATACAAGAATACGGCAAAATTAAGGGCAAATACTTTTGGGTTTATGCTCTGAATGGAAACTTTTGATATACCTTCTCCGTGGTGTTGATCGCCTTAAGTTTGCCCAAAAAACTGGGTAGCATCGATTCTGATCTTCCCGTTATGAGAAAACCCCCGTTCAAGAGCGAATCATAAAAATTTCTCAATGCCCTTCTCTTCTGTTCTTCGGAGAAGTATATCACGACGTTTCTACAGAATATTACATCAAAAAATTTGGAGAATGTTTCTTCGTTCGTCAGATCGTGGTATCTGAATTTAACCACCCTCTTGACCTCATCTTTTATCCTGTATGATCCGTCTATCTCATAAAAATAGTTGATTACCTGCCATTTCGACAGGTTCTTGAGTGATTTCTTTGGATATATTCCAATTTCAGCATTCTTTAAACAATTTTTATCGATGTCAGTTCCATAAATTGAGAATGTGTACTTCTCATCCCTATCTTTAAGGAATTCGAGGGCACAGATGGCGATGGAATACGGCTCTTCCCCATACGCACATCCCGCGCTCCATATCCTGATGAGTCTGCTACCACTCTTCTCTTTCTTTTCTATGATTTGAGGGAGCAAGAGATCTTTAAAACACTCAAATGGCATCTTATCTCGCATGAATTCCGTTACATTTATCGTGAGAGTGTTGAGAAGAGAATTTAGCTCTGCCTCATCATCCTTTATCAGCTTGGCATATTCATAATAGCTTTCTATTCCCCTGTCTCTCATCTTTATTCCTATTCTTCGCCTGAGAAAATTTTCTTTATACATCTCCACATCTATCTTTGAACTCTTCTTTATCTCCCTCAAAAGAAATTTGAACTGCCAATCTTCTGTATTAATCATTTATTTAAATCCACTTCTCTCCATTGTTGCCACATCTCAGATGCACTCTCTCATCACTTGTATACGCCTCCATCGTCCTGCCGTAATTTTCTCCAACGTCTTCTGCAATGATCGGGATATTTTCATCATCCAAGATACTTCTAACGGATCTAATATTTCTCTCACCGATCTTGAGCATCTCATTATCCATAAAATCAAACATCTGTGCCCCTCCGGCGATCTTCGCTTTTAAATTCTCTCCTTTACAACCTTCCTCTTCCATCTCTCTGATCATCTCTCTCAAAGCAACGTCCGCATACTTTGAACTCCTCTTTTTTGGATCGTTGGGAGAATCTGGAAGGAGTATGTGTGCCAATCCACTCACCTTTATCTTCTCATCGAACAAAAAGACGCCTACGCACGAACCAAGCCCCATCGCCCTCAGTATCGTGGGATTGTGAGCTATCTTATACTCGCCTATGCCCACCGATGTAACGATCTCCTCTTCATTCATCCATGCATCTCTTCGAGCAGTCCGAGTAATTTTTCGAGTCCTCCACTCTTTGGAAAGAAGACCAGATAACAATCGAAGCCGAACTCTTCGCACTCGAATCTCGTCAGGAACGCGACCACCACTTCCTCATCTTCCGCCACGGATGCCAGTATCGGGTCGATCAGCGCGCTGGACATATCATTGCAGAATAAAGGTGGATCAGGAAGCAGTACGATATCCAAGAAATCTGCGCATGCATCACAGAAGGAGGATGCCAGTATGTTACTGACCTCCGAGATTGCCGATCTCCCCATCTCATCGATCTCTTCGGTCGTTCCCATATCCATACCCATCAAGATATCTATAATCCTTAACGCACCCTCTTCCGGAAAGAATGTGTACAAATATCCATTGATCTCCCCAACATCGTCTTTCACGGATGTTATATTTCCGGCAACGATCACGTCTTCTCCTACCTCTTCTCCCACATCACCTATCTCAAGTATCTTCACCTGCGGCACGGCTATCTTTATATCTTTGCCGGTGAGCTCCGATAATGACGAACCTGCGTGGCCTGCCCCGATGTTTCCAAGCTCTTTAAATGCGTCTATGTAAAAATCATCCAATCTCTTCCAATCAAGCATTTGAGACACCATCCAACGGAAGTGAATTTATATCTATTATCAGAATGACCTTTCCATCTCCAAGAATGGTCATCCCTCCGATCCCCCTTATATCGGATAAAAATCTATCCAGAGGTTTAATCAATATATCTCGCTGATCGAGAACGCCATCGACGACCAATGCGATGGTCTCTTCATCATCTCTCTCCACGATTATCGCATATCGCCCCGCATCATCGTTCAAATTGAATACCTCACTCAAAGATATAAGGGGAATCACCTTTCCCCTTATAGAGAGTACGCGTCGTCTATATAACGTCTTAGCACCAACATCTTCAACGCGTGTAATCTCTAAAATGTCATTCAAAGGAATTGCATATCGTTCACCCGATACATCGGCGATCAATACCTTAACAATTGCCATGCTTGGAGGTAGAGAAAGAAGAACCTTCATTCCTTCTCCCTTATTGGAGTATATCTTTACAGAGCCCCCTAAAGCTTCCACCCTCGTCTTTACCACATCCAGTCCGACACCCCTACCGGAGAGCTCGCCGACATCTTTTGAGGTGCTAAAGCCGGGCAAGAATATGAGCTTCTTTACAACTTCGTCGTCCAACTTATCCACCTCTTCTTGGCTAAGAATCCCCTTCTCCACAGCTTTTTTCCTAACATCCTCAATATCTATGCCTACACCGTCATCTTCCACTTCCACGATGACATCGTCTCTCTCTCTCCTTGCGGAGAGCTTTATATATCCTTCTTCATCCTTCCCAACCTTTATTCTATCTTCTGGTAACTCTATTCCGTGATCCATCGAATTTCTGATTAGATGAACCAAAGGGTCGGTTATATCATCCAAAATTGCCCTATCAAGCTCCGTTTCTCCCCCCTCCACCGTAAACTTAATTTTTTTACCTGTATCTCTACAATAATCGCGTATCATCCTCGGGAAACGATTGAATATTCTGGATATCGGAACCATCCTAATCGTCATTATCTCATTCTGCAGTTCCGTCACCGATCTGCCTGTGCCCTCTAAAGCATCATTCAACTCAACGATATTATATTCTTTACCTATCTGGGATAATCTGCCCTTACTTATCACGAGTTCTCCGATGATGTTCATTATCTTATCCAACCGGTGTATATCGACCCTCACGACCGATATATGCTCCTTCGTGATCTCCTTCTCTTTGAGCACTTCGCTCTCGGTGATCTCTATACGTTCCAAATCTGCAATTCTATTCAGAACTTCTCTTATCTCTGCTTCCTCTTCATCCGTCCTCAAGATGGCAGAGAAATCTAAGCCAAACTTTTCATCCTCAATATCTTCCATAGATGGGGTTATCTTTAATATCTCCCCGTGTTCTTCCAGCGTCTGTATGACCAGATATGCCCTGATGCCCTTAAGCGTGCAGTCATCAGATAGGGTGATAGATTTCTTCAATGCTCTCTTCTCTCTTTCCTTTTCCTTCTCTTCTAAATCGTCTGTATTCTCCGCATCTATCTTATCTATCATTCTCTCTATGCGATCCAATCCATTCAAGACCGTGTCGATATTATCCGGGGAAACAGTTAGCTCTCCACTCCTAATATCATCAAAGATATCTTCCAATCTGTGAGAGACCCCTTGCAAATTTTCATACCCGAGCGTTCCAGCCATGCCCTTCAAGGTGTGGGCACACCGAAATACCTCATCAATCAAGTCCAACTCACCGTCTTCTATGCGTATGATAGATCGATTTAATATATCCAAATATTCCCGTGCCTCTTCGATGAATTCCTTCTTAAATTCTTCCGTATCGATGGACACTATTGTTCCTCACAGATAATCTCTACATTTCGAACGATCCTCTCGGCTATATCATATAGGGGAACGATCTCATCCACCACTTTAAGCTCGATCGCGGCTTTCGGCATTCCAAATATCAAGGAGGTCTCCTCATCGCAGGCGATCGTTCTCCCCCCACAATCCCTTATCTCCTTCATCCCGATTGCCCCATCTGATCCCATTCCGGTGAGCAAAACACCTATCGTATTTTTCCCGTAAGTGGAAACTGCAGATTTCATCGTTATATCCACAGATGGTTTAACCGCGTTTAAAGGAGGGGCATCTCTATATAAAGTCATATTTGCACTACCCTTTTTGGTGTGAGCAGACGTTCCATCTGTACGCTTGAAGATCGAAGATTTGGAGACGGCGAGGTGCATTCCACCAGGGGCAAAATATACCTTCCCTCTCTTCAGGATCTCAAAATTCTTCGCCACCTTCACCCCGATCTCAGAGAGTTTGTCGAGCCTCTTTGCCATGCAATCCATAAAATTTCCCGGAGGCATGTGCTGTACCGAGATGATGGAAGCAGGAATATTCCCTGGCAAGAGAGGTATTATCTGTTCAAAGGCTGAGGGACCCCCGGTAGACCCACCGATGACGATTGAGATCTCTTTATCCGTCTCTTTCCACCTGCCCTCCACCACGCCGCGTTCGACCCCCTTTAAACTTCTCAATCGCAGAGCGTTCATATCTATACGCGTGGCGGCTATTACCTTATCGATCAGTTCTCCCTCAATTTTTTTTATACCATAAGAACTCGATGGCTTTGGGATAAAATCTATGGCTCCATATCGGAGTGCTTTAAACGTCTCCGATGCGGCTTTTGTGGTTAAAGCACTCAACATTATTATCGGACGCGGGTTTTTCTCCATTATCTCCTTCACAGCCGCGATGCCGTCCATCTTCGGCATATCAACATCCATCGTGATGACGTCGGGCATCAATTTATCTGTCTTATTTACCGCTTCATATCCATCCCTCGCCGTATCCAAGACATCTATCCCGCCTCTTTCGAGAATATTCTTGATCATCACCCGCATGAATGCAGAATCATCCACAACGAGGACTTTGATCCTTTCATCTCTATCCATCTATCCCTAAAACCTTCTTCACCTCTTCTATGACTTTTGGGGCCTGGAACGGCTTTACGATATACCCTTTTGCCCCAAATTTTATTGCAGACTTCACCAGCTTTTCCTGCCCCACCGCTGTGACCATTATCACCTTTGCGTTCTGGTCAATCCTTCTTATCTCCTTCAACGCGGCTATTCCATCTTTATTCGGCATTATTATATCCATCGTCACCAGATCCGGTTTCAGTTTTTTATATTTAGTTATAGCATCTTCTCCGTCCGCTGCCTCTCCGACCGTGTCTAAATTACCTTTAAAGAGCACATTCTTCAACAAATTCCTCATAAATGCCGAATCATCTACGATCAAAACTCTTGCCAAGATCACGCCTCCTTTATCTGATCTATCAATCCGCTATCCTTTTTTGCGCTTTCCCTAACGAAATTAACACCTTTT
>CABGHH010000002.1 GCA_902158745.1 Candidatus Methanolliviera sp. GoM_asphalt | reverse complement strand
AGACGGAGAATATATCTGCCCGATCAAGAAGAAACACGAAGAAGACAAAAACGCCCTCTGCAGATTCTGTGTGGCTTTTCCAGAAAATTTCCAGAGAAATGTTGAAGTTTTTTAGTCTTTTACTATTATGCCATCCTGGAGGAAGATAGTCCGCCTCGTCTTTCTGCTGACCACCGGATCGTGTGTGACGATGATAAATGTGACGCCCTCCCGCCTGTTCATCTCCTCCATCAGTTGGATTAGCTCGTCCCCACTCTTCGTGTCCAGTTCACCCGTTGGTTCATCCGCCAGGACGATCTCCGGTTCATTGATAAGCGCCCTCGCGATCGCGACGCGCTGTTGCTGGCCCCCGCTGAGTTGCCCTGGAAGGTGATCGATGCGGTCTTTCAGATCAAAGGACTCGAGCAACTTCATCCCTCTCTCCATCTCATCATCAGATACCCCCATAGGAATTAGAGGGACAAGTGTATTCTCGATCGCCGTCAGGGTGGATATCAGATTGAATTCTTGAAATATGAACCCGATCTTATCTCTTCTCACTTCGCACAACGCCCGCTCTTCCATCTCCACGATGTTGACCCCATCTATCAACACATCCCCGGATGTCGGTTTATCCAGACCGCCGATCAGATATAGCAACGTGCTCTTGCCTGAGCCGGATGGCCCCATGATGCTTAAGAACTCCCCTTTCTCTATCTTAAGGTTGATCTCCTTCGCCCCGATGACATCGGTATCACCGAGTTTATATATCTTCGTCAGATTTCTCGTCTCGATCATTTCCCCTCGTTTGGTTTATTCTGCCCGAAATGCATCAACTGGGCTCATTTCAGATGCTTGCAATGCTGGAACTATGCCGCCAATTATCCCAGAGGTACACCCGATGATAAAGGCATATATGATCGTAGCAGATGTTATCTTTGTAAGCTCGGTCATCGGCGGCACGATCATGTTGGGAAACACGATCGGCATCATTGTCTGGAAGAAGTATGGTAACAAGATGCCGATGATTATCCCAAGGATCGTTCCTATGATGGCGATCGCAGTGGATTCTATCGTTATGAGCTTTAATACGTCCGGTTTTTGCCAGCCGATCGCCCTCAACGTACCTATCTCCTTCGTTCTCTCGGCGATCGATCTCATCGTCATGATTAGGATGAAACCGAAGCTCGCCAGGATGACGATCGCCTCCACGATATACTCATAGACCTTAAATTGGTCTATCTGCTCTCCAATGGCTTTCATGAGTGCCCCCTGATCCATTATGCTCACTCCTCTGCACTTAGCCTTTATCCACATCCCGATCGTACCCGTCTCAACATGAGGTTCGGGTATCACCCTGAATATGGAGACCTCGTTTTTTCCTATTCCTTTTAGATCTCTCGCGTCCCTCAGGCTCACGACGATGCCTTCGTCCTCGAGTGGGTTTCCAACCTCGTATATACCGGTTATATTAAAATCGCGTCTCTTCCCGCCATACACCACCCTTATTTCATCGCCAACGCCCAATCCAGACTCGTCCGCAAGCATCTTTCCGATGACGGCACCCCCAATGGGGCCATCAAAGATAGATCCCTCGATCATCTTCGTGGGATAGCTCTTAATGATCATCTCCTTTGTCGGATCAATACCGATGAGGATCACCGAGTTTGCCAGTTCGGCGATGCCCTTTCCCTCGAGCATCTTCCCTGCCGTTCCCCCCATCATCCCGACCATCTGTTCCATCACGATACCTCCTGCCTCACCCATCATTCCACTTATCTGTCCTGCAGATACGGGCCTCTTCAGCTCCACGCCCTTCAATTCTGTCATCGCATACACCCTTGGAACGACGTATCTGACACCCGGTATCCTATCGATGGTCCTGCCTATGTCTTCATTCAATCTTCCATAGAAGATGCCACCTCCTTCGCCCATGACGTCCACACAGCCCCACTCGCCCATGCTTTCGGTGGCACCCCCTATCATCTCTTCCATCCCTTCGGTCAGCGAGGAGAGTCCCACAAAGAGAGCTACCGCTATCGCGACGGCTAAAAGCATTAAGATGGTTCTAAACATCCTTCCGAGAAGGTTTCTATACGCCATATGGCGCATCTTCATATTACCGGTTCTTGCTCTTCTCATTTCTTAACTCTTTTCCCGTAGAGATAAAATCCCAAGACCGCCACCGCCAGTACGAGAACGATGAATATTACCAGGACAGGAACTCGCTCGGCGGGGCTTTTTGCCTCCTTCACCTGGCTCACCGAGATCTGCTTCTTCGCAACGATGGCGTGTTCTCCCAGATCATCCGTATAACTAATTTTCATTGCGATAGGGAGTTTCTCGGGTGCACCTTCTAACACGGTCATCTGGAAGATGGCAGAACCTGCATCGCCCGGCGCGACCGTTCCGGCATATGAAGAGTTCCAAGAACCCTTTCCCGTGAGGTATCTATCCTCCAATATATCGACCCGAACGGATCTGGCATCGTCTCCCCCGTTGTTCTCGATGGTGACCAATAGGGTAGCCGTTGTGTTCGGTTTAACTTCTCTGGGGCTCGTCTCTATCTCCGGTATGGAGACCTCAGCCCTTGAGATCACGCGAACCGCGATGCTATCCGATGATGAGCCGCCCCGATGATGTATCGTGACAGGCAGACGATACAGACCCTTCTTCGTTTTAGGGTCCGCAACGAGTTTGACCTCCACCGGGCGAGACTCACCCGGAGAGAGGTCGCCGATGTATAGTCTATTACCGGAACCAACCAAAGATATTGCTGGGACTTTCTCTTCTTCCTCACCAAAAGAGGGGATCGTGCCCCCCATCATCTCCATTATACTACCTGGCATCATTGAAGTTGAAGGTGTAGCAGAGGATGTTGGAGAGATTGTACCCACCTCCAATACCACGTTCTTAACCGTGTTTCTCCCAACATTTTTTATCTCTATCGTCATCTCGTTTGCAGATCCGGGGGCGATAACATCATCGGACACATTAGAGATGATGATATATGAGCTCTCCACCGGAATGGATATCGTTCCAAGCATCTCCGTCTTTGAGGAGAAGGCATTTCGGTACGATGCCTTGATGTTTAGGTTATAAATCCCACCCACTGCGTCGGGTGCCACGTATACCACAAAATGTGCTATTCTCTTCTCTCCACTTCTAAGGTCACCCAGCCCATCGGAACCATCCAATATTCCAATCGATTTGGCAGAGGGATGCTCTCCGATCTCGCCGGACATCATGAAGGTATTATTCCCCATGAGACCGGAGAAGGTTGCCTGTTGCAACTGAACGACCACGTCACTCTTTTTATCTCCGCTGTTGATTATTGGAATAGAAAGATTGACCTTGTCGCCGGGTGAGAGCGGCATCTTATCAAAATGAATCTCGCCAACGCTCAACGCGCCGACCGTGGGTATCACGGCTGCGCAGATAAAGAGGACCAGAAGCGATAATATCGGTATTGATCTCATCATTTTAACCGATTATGATCAAGTGATGTCCTTTATAAAATTTGGTATAAAAGATTTTAGTGCCTGAAACACCTCTGCCCAGTAAAGACCATAAAAACACCGTACTCGTTCGCCGCCTCTATCACCTCATCATCCCTTATAGATCCTCCTGGCTGAACTATTCCTCTCATCTTAAATTCTTCTGCTCCTCTAATCTCTTCTGCTCCTCTAATCTCTTCTCAAAATAGGAGATCTCTTTTGAAATATTCTTCTCTTCCTTAGCTAATCCCTTAATCTCTTTGGATAATCCTTTCATCTCTTTTCCTGAATCTCTAACTTCATCTTTCAAGCCCTTAACCTCCACTTCCATTGCCTTGAGCAAGTTTTCTATCTCTTTGAGCTTATTTACTTGATTATTCGGTAGTAAAAGATCTTCGACATCCGAGATCTCATCCGTGATATCCGAGAGATCGTCCTCTATTCTATCGACCTCATCCGTCCAACCAGAAGCTCTATCCTCGAAATCCGAGGTATTCTCCTCCAAGTAAGATATACCCTCTTCAATCCAAGAGATTCTTTCTTCTAAAATTGAGAGTTCCATCTCCATCTCTGGATTTCTTCCACTTGGAGACACGTTCATCTCTTGCTTTAGCCTCGAGAGTGCCAATGAAATTTCCGCCGCACCTCCCTTCAGATCAAAAAGATCTCCCTTAAATGCAGAGATTGTTGATCTATACTTGAAGATCTCCCCCCTAAAATCCAATACCCCTTTATATAACTTAGAAATCTCTTGAATAAGCTTAGAGCGTTCTTCCCTTGCTCCGGGATACACGTCTATGTCCAATGCCTCTTCTTTCATCTCTAAAATCTCTTCTCTCATATCAGAGATCTCTTCATCCAATTCAGAGATCTCGTCAGAAACTTCCCCTATCTTCTCATCGAGATCGGAGCTCCTCTTCAGGATGTCCTTTGCTCTTCTTTCCAGTTCTGATATTCTCTCATAGACAGTCGTCCCTTTATTTCCTTCTAACAATCTCTCATAGACAGTCGTCCCTTTCTCTTCATCTCCTCCAATCTCTTTCTTCTCATTTTCACCGAAAGGCGGACATATTCCCGGGATATTCTCTCCTTCTCCGACACCGATAAAAGGAATTAATGCGCAACTCGAGAGGGAGATCAATATCAGCATGAGAACCAAAAGGGAAGAGATCTTCTTCATTTATCCCTCCAGAAATTCCTTTGAATCATCGAGTCGGAACTCTTCGTAAACGTATTGAATATAGCTCCAATCGTCAAATATGACTCGTGAGTTCCAAGAATTCCAAACGCATCTTCGTTCTTCAACACATTCTTCGTTTCACTCATTTCATCAAACATTTTTTATCTCCCCTTCATCTCATCTGTCTGAACCCGGCTATAAAAATAAAAAAAGTTTCTTTCAATGTCTATCCTTCATCCACCTTTGCCAGCCAAATCGGCAAGCCCCTCGAAAGACTTCTCATATCCTCTAAACCAAGTTGGAATATAGTTGAGCGCAGCATTAAAGGCTCCATATCGAACCCTGCCAAAAATGGCGCTCACGGGATTTCCAAGATGTGGGCACGGGATCCAATTGCAAGGATTTAGGATAGTCTCTAATGCAGGAAACATAAAGCAACCGAATATGAAAGACAATATCCATTCCCCTACCTTACCAGAAGGCAACAGAGAAGTAATATATGCTAGTATATTTGGTCCAAACACCTCTCCCAGCATGGATCCAACTATTACATCCATCTTTCTTTTTCACCTCTCTTTTTATTTGTTTTTGCGATCTCGACTATTTTCCAAATCCTACATATGCCAGACCCAAGCCCGATGCCAGATTGAATACTTCAATGAGCCAATCGAAAAAATCCGCACAACCTCCACATAGGTAGATGGGAATCGAATAGATCTCTCCACATGCCAGTCCCGTCAATGCGGGATATGCACACTCATCTCCCATCATCTCTCTTATCTTTCCCATCTTTCACCTCTCCTTCATCCCAAACCGAAGAACTTCTTGGCGAATTTTTCCAGACCCGCATACCAACCTGCACCGCCGGCAGTTCCGCCGGATATAGCTGCCTCGACGATGCCAACTAAAAATGACAGCGCATCCTCATTCTTTATCATCTCTCTTATCTTTCCCATTTTTTGCCTCTTTTTTATCTATTTTTACAGGTATAGTCTTCCACTCACATTAAAGCGAGCAGCAGAGCTTCATGCAGATTTTAATAGATATCTTCATAATCCTGTAAAAATATTCGCCGCACTTGGCACAACAGAGCAAAGGCAACTCAACACAAATTCCCATTTTTTGCCTCTTTTATACCATTCATTCATAAAAAAGGAAAATGAAGAGATTTTAACTTCACATACCGCTCCAATACCACCTTACTTCGCTTTCACCTTCCAATTCATATTTGTCTGCGCCGACCTCGGCACTCTCGCCATCTACCTTATACATCCACCCGCATCCACCTTCATTTTCATATCCATCTATGGAGGTTATCCATAACCCATAATCCCCTTCTTCTACCTCATATTCAAAGTCTCCAGACCAGGATGCTTCATCTAAAGCTCCCAATGCAGTAGGGGAGAAGAAGTGATGTTTATCTCCATCAACATCAACGATGGTCGTGGTGGCAATGGTTACTTCATCGTCAAAGATGGTTTCCCCGTCTGGGCCTATAACAATTACATCTCCCGTCCAGGTATCACCTTCCCCGGCAAGTGCCATTCGCGGAGCAAAAGCCATACCTGAAAGCACGAGACCAACAAGTATGACCGACACGATCAATTTTTTCATCATTTGTTCATCCCTCCACACAATCTTTTTTTTACTCTTTTATATCATTCATGAGACGGAAAAGAGGAGAGGTTTTGACGCTTCTCGCCCAACAGAGATCAAAAATGCTTTTGACCGTCTTCCCAAGCATCTATGCCACTCCTCACCGCCTTCAAGCACTTTCAAATTCTCTTCATTCGCCTATTTTAGCACATGTCAAACAGGTTTTCAAACAATTTTCCCAGTAGCTTATACCACTCCTGACCGCCCTCGGCGAAGCCGAGCAGGGGCATCCCGATAAATTGCTGACATCCCATCGCATTCTCATCCTCAAACATCCTCTTTATTTCGCCAAACATTTTTTTTTACCTCCTTTTTCATTTTATCTGGTCGATACGTAAACAAACATCCCCAAATCCATCGGTCCCACATATTCTTCTGAGATGCTTGCCGTTCATATCTTCCAACTCAACTTAAATTGCTAGTTGTATAAATAACTTTCCTTAAAAAGGGTAAGAATGGCGCCCTTTTTGTTTTATAGTTTTACAGATAGGCTAATACACCAAAAGCACTCCTTATAGACGACGATTCACAGTTTAAACCTCTATTTTTCACTTTTTTTGTTTTATTTTGCCTATATAAGCACCGCATAGAAACAAAAATGTACCTTTGACGTCTCTTGCTCAACGGTCGTGATCGGGGCGTATTGACTTCTTTCCTTCGAGTTCTCGATCTTTAGAATCAGATGATCAGAATATCCTTCATCCTTTCCAAATTATAGGAAATGGGAAATGGGCTAAATCGCATCTTCGGAAATATTGGATTCGAAGGATTGGATAAAATGAGTATCCTATCAACAGGAAATATGAGAGAATTCAAGTGAAGCTTTAAGTCAATAAGACAAAAAGAAGTTGTGTGGATAGGTTTTAATATAGAGAGTTTTGATCTAATGCTCGTTTCCCACTCTTCGTTATAATACTTTGGGGGGCATATTTTGCCGTTTTCAGGAGTTTCGCAAAACCTCTATTAATAATTTTCTAAACGATCCAGTAGCTCGTGCATATCTTTAACAAAGATGCCTCCATCTTCCCTTAAACTTTTAAAAATTTCTGTCGCTTCTCCATCCGTAAAATCTCGCTCTTCGATCGGTGTCTCATCAATAATTAAAACTTCTTTTTTATCTTCTATCGCAGATATGGCGGCATATAGATTCTTTATATTTCCAAATCCAACTGGCATATTGGCTATTATCACAATATCCGATCTTCTGATCATATCCAAATTTTCCTCGTATCTTTCGTCGCCGATCGGAGAAAATGGCGCTTCGCTCACCATATCTATACTAAGGGCTTTAGCCACCTCAAAATCTGTATCTAACTCGTGGATGACGCCGGCGGTAATCTCATATTCTTCATCTAACGAATGCATCAAGATGGAGCCGCTACCACCGCCGCATATTATGTGAATCCTTAAAGATTCTTTTATTTTTTCCTTTTCCTTCTTCTTCGGAATCACCATTAGAGAGAGTGAATTCGTCAAAGGATCTCTTTTTATCGATGTTGAGATGTCAAATACGTTTCTGATATTCTCTGATGTTAAAACTTCTTCCGTTCTTCCAAATGAAACGATTTTTCCCTCTTTCAATAATATCAATTCTTCGCAGTATCGGGAAGCCATGTTTAGATCGTGAAATACAGCGATCACGATCAACCTATCATCTGTCAATCTCTTCATCAGTTCCAATATCTCTATCTGATTTTTTATGTCCAGATGGGATGTGGGTTCGTCCATCAACAAGACCTTGGGTTCTTGCGCCAATGCCCTCGCTATGATTACCTTCTGTAACTCTCCACCGCTCAATTCGTCTATCTGCCTTTCTGCCAAATTTGAGCAGTTTGTCAACTTCATACACCTCTTCGCCACCTCCAAGTCTTCAAGACCCTCCGTCTCAAATCTCTTCAGATGCGGCGTCCTTCCCATCAGCACGATCTCCATCGCGGTAAAAGAAAAGCTCGTAGAACTTTCTTGGGGTACAACTGCCATCTTTCTTGCGAGCTCTCTTTTACCCATCTTTGAAATATCAAATTCATTCAAGAGAACGGTTCCAACGCTCGGCTTTATGATTTTACTGATCACTTTAAGTAAAGTCGTCTTACCTGATCCGTTTGGACCGATTATTCCCAATAATTTCCCCTCTTTTGCGGAAAAATTTATCTTTTCCAAGACCTTTACGTTTCCATAGTAAGCGTCGATCTCTTCTACGCTCAACATAAATCTTCTCCCCCTTCTTTTCTTTTTTTAATACAATCTCTTTCTCGAACGCAGCAGGTAGATGAAAAATGGTGCCCCAAATAACGCCGTGATGATTCCAACGGGGATCTCTCCCATTGTTCTAGCCATAGTGTCGGCAAGAACCAAAAGAATTCCACCGGCGAGTGCGGACGTCGGCAGGAGTATCCTGTGGTCTGGACCTACCATTATTCGCATGATATGAGGAACGATCAGACCGACGAATCCGATGATCCCACTCATGGAGACCGCTGCGGCGGTGATGATCGAAGATATGATCAACATGATCTTTTTTAGCGTTTCAACATCAATTCCAAGATGTTCTGCGGATTCTTCCCCGAGGAGCATCACGTTCATATCTTTGGAGAAGAGGTATAATATCACCATTCCGATACAGATGGGGAGTATTATAATCTCAACACGATCCCAATTTGCCCCCCATAACCCTCCCATCATCCAGAAAACGACTTGATGCAGTCCCTCCCCTGAATTGAATATCATAAAAGAGGTGATTGCAGAGAGAAAATAACCGACCGCTATCCCTGAGAGCAATAACGTATTAACAGGCAGTTTTCCTCCAACCTTCGCGATATTATAAACGATAAAAGCGGTTGAGATGGCACAGACGATCGCCATCAACGGAACTAATGTAGGAGATAATCTCATGGCAAGAACAGCCCCAAATGCGGCACCAGAAGATATCCCGATGATATAAGGATCTGCCATCGGATTTTTAAATAAAGTTTGCATCGTTGTTCCAGAAACGGATAATGCCATACCAACTAAAATGCCTAAAAGAACTCTTGGTAACCTTATCTGTAAAATTATTGTTTCTTCTGCCGATAAAAATGCGCGTTTATGATCTACAATGATCTTTGCGATCGTTCTCAAAGGGATGTTCGTGGATCCCACAGCGATCGAGACGAGGATAGAGATCGCCAGCACGAATATCAAGGCGATCAGAATCAATATCCACCTGCGTTTCACCGAGCTTCTCCAGAATTGATCTGGCGTTTTATCTCCATGACCTCATCCCTTCTTCTCTCAAAGTCATCGACATCGCTCATCTTCAAATCCTTTAATCTTTTAACGATCTTCCCGACGACCTCTTCTTCGTGAATCCATCTGCACGGCGAACAATCCCAAACCCAATCATCCGTATCTTCTTTAAGGATCCATCTTCCCTTTGAATTGTCCTCGCATGGATAAAAGGGGCAGAAACAAAATGTGCAATCCTGCCCGTCAAAATGGCACGGATAATATTCACACATCCGATCGTTCCCACGGAATCCATCTAAGAATCTTCTGAGATATTTACGCGCGAGCGGATGCGTGTGCCATCACCTCATAATTTTCAAATAATTCAGGGTGAATGAATTTTGCGACTTCTTCAAGCGCATCGGCGATTCTCGGACCCGATCTGCTGACGATATCTGCATCGATCAGATAAACCCGATGATTCTTCACCGCATTTATACATTTCAATCTCTCCTCTCCAAGTATGTAATCGTATGCGACATTCTCCTCTCCTCCCATACCTGTACCACTGCTGACGATTATTACATCTGGATTCCTATCTATCAATTCTTCCATGCTTACCGTGTGCCAGTATTCGACATCTGAGAAAACATTTTTTCCACCCGCCTTTTCGATCATATCGTCTTGGAGACATTCTGAGCCTGCAACATAGAAAGGTTCGTGCCAACAAATATGTGTAACCCTTACCTTCTTTGCATTCTTCGTTTTATCCGTTATCTCTTTTATCTTTTTCTCCATCTCTTCGCATAGAGAAGAAGCCTCTTTCTCCTTTCCAGATATCTTTCCAATGTATCTTATCCCTTTTAATGTATCTTCAATGCTCTTTACAGGTTTGGAGCTTAAAATGGCAACATTTAGCCCCAATTCTTTCAATCTTTCAACGACCTCCTCTCCATTCCCATAGGCGGCTAAAACCAAATCGGGTTTCAATGAAACCACCTTCTCAATATCGATCGTGCTGTAGCCACCGATCTTCTCCTTCTTCTTTGCCTCTTCTGGATAATTACAGTAATCGGTTACGGCTACTACTTTTTCTCCGAGCCCGAGTGCAAAGAGTATTTCAGTATTTGACGGCGCAAGGGAGACGATCCTTTCAATCTCGATCGCATTCATCTCTTCTGCATGGCTTGGGTAATATATAAATGTGGATAGAAGAATGATCCATACGAGGAACACGATCGTCGATGCTACTATGATCTTCTTCGCCATATTTAAATCATTTAAAATTTAGTTTAGTTTAAAAAACTTTCGATGGAGTTAAAGAATGAAGTGGTACGTGAAGGAAAAAACATTGGTTATAGACGGAGATTTTGAGGCGTTGAGCTCTGGGTTCGGCGGCGGTAGAAGTAGCGTCAAACAAATCTTGAACTCCACCGTTCCGAGTGGGTTTGAAGCAGAAGATCATCTGAAACATCTTGAGAAGAAGCTCAATATTAGACATTCATATTTTTCTCTCTTGACTGCACTCGATATGCGATACCTCGCCTTTCATGAGATGCAGGACATATATACGTTCGTGACGGCCGGGATTGAAAATCCTGTTCATTTTAATTTTGGAACGATCAACATTATCATAATTTCAAAAAGACCTCTCTCTGAAGGAGCTTTGGTAAATTGCATCATCACGGCAACGGAGGCAAAGACCTTCACGTTATTCGATTGTGGATTTAATTTCAGCGGAACCTCTACCGATGCGGTAGTTGTAGCTTATGAGAGATCAAAGAAGGAAGAGATTGAATTTTCCGGCCCATATACCAGATTTGGAAAAGAGATCGTGAAATCTGTGAGAATGGGAATTAGAAGATCTTTGAAGATGCAAAGGGCATGATATGATCATCGTGTGATCTTCAAACATCTCATAAAATTAGCCTTTTCAATTTGAGGAACTTTAGTGGTTTGAAGAGGTTCGATCAAGGCAGTCGGCGCACAAATTTTTCTCTTTCTCTTTATTATCCTCTTTCTCAAGAGTATAAGGCTCCCCACACATCTCGCATATCTCTATAATCTTCTTTTCTTTAGGCGGTATCTCGATGGTTATCTCTCTGTATGAGAGTATATCTCTCCAAGCTCTCATTATCTCCGGAAGAACTTCTTCGTGCGGCACCTTTCGAATATTCATATACCATTCGTAGATGATCGGATAATTCTTAAGCTTCTTTACGTCTATAAAAACTCTGATACCTTTTTCATCC
Organism: Candidatus Methanolliviera sp. GoM_asphalt; assembly: GCA_902158745.1. GTDB lineage: Archaea > Halobacteriota > Methanoliparia > Methanoliparales > Methanoliparaceae > Methanolliviera. The sequence goes on along the minus strand of CABGHH010000002.1, from coordinate 15,179 downwards.
CATTTTTTAGAGACAGAGATGGCAAATTTGCCTACATCTCGTATCGTTAATCTTTTGTTTCCAATTCTACATCTCGTCAGTGCCTCTATTGCGTCGGGAAGACAGTTCGTCGTTTCTACCGTGACGAATATGTCATCTTCCAGTTCACAACCGAGAAGATCACATGCGTAATTTATCATGGGAATTCCTAAAAGAGCCCCAGAGCTCAAATACCCATGGTGCTTCTCGACCTTTTGAATCTGTTCATCTATTTCAGTTTTTTTCATCTTATCACAAGCTCGTGATATCTAAAATATGCTATTGTTGCATCTCTTACAGGGTTCGGGTATCTTTTAAATAGATCTATCAAAAATTCGTTTACTTCAGCGTCCTTTAAAATCTCTAAAAGCTCTAAAAGTATCCGCCTGGATCTTTCATCGCCTTTTTGTATCTCAAAAGAGAGGCATAATCTATCCATTGGAAAATATTTTGCTATGTGAGGTGAAACGGATCCAATCAGCACTCCCCCTTCAAGTTCTATATATGGAGGAACACCCCTCTTTGAAAATCTTTTATCATCCGTCAGATCTTTGAGATGTTCTTTGTTGTACGCGTGTAACTCAATATATACGTCTGGATTCACTTTCTTAACTGATTCTATGATCTTCTTTCCGTCTTTTTTATAGTATTCGCTCTTCAACGTGCTAATATAAGCGCCATCACTTACCTTTGATATGATGAATAGAGATCCGATCTTTGGAGGAGCCAACGAGGTTAAGATATCAGTGGTATCCTTCCACTCATCTCCGTGAAGACCTGCGACGAATAATCGTTTTGGCATTCCTGATCCAAGTTTTCTCATTATTATCTACTCTTCCTCACCATTATCTACTTTTTTTTTATTTATTTTTGCGATTAAGCCTCTCAATATGTCCATTTATCCCATATTTATCATAGCATTCAAAAACACACTTACAAAAATCAATCATTCTTCCATCATTATTAGATACAGCTTGCTCATACATCTTTATAAAATATCTCTTCCTCGCCTCAATTTGAGAATAATTCTTTTTCATGAGATTGTGTTCCATGCATAATGTTTGTCCATTATTTACCCCCATATCTATCAAGCTTAATTGATTGATTTTCCCTTCCCTTATAAGCCTCTACTTTGCTAATTCACAATAACTTTCATCAATCTCAACTCCTATCCCCTTTCTCTTATTCAAATAAGCGGCAATTAAAGTGCTTCCGCTTCCCATAAAAGGATCTAATATTTATCTCCTACAAAACTGAACAACTTTATACATCTTCTCGGTAATTCAATAGGAAATGGTGCAGGATGTCCAATTTTCTTCTTACTCTCTCCAGAAAATGTCCAGAGCCCATTTGTCTATTCCATAAATTCCTCTTTAGTTATATCAGATTCTCTGCTGCCGCTAGTTTTCTTCCAAGTTTTCTTATATAGAATAACAATCAGTTCTACTAGTGCAATAACATAAGGAGCAGAAGCAGAGAGCCATGAACCCCATGCTGTCCTTCTGGATATATTTCCTTCATTCCATACTATTGTAGAATGGTATTTAAAACCTATATCTTTAGCAATTGTTATTAAATCTGCACCTACGCTCTGCTGTCCTCCCTTGTTTTTATCTATTGGGATATTTAAGCAAAATCTTCCATCGTCTTTAAGCCATTCAAAACAACGAGATAACCAATTCTTACTAAAATTTAAATAATCACGGTAAGAGAGTTTATTATTGTGGGAGCTATATTCAATATCAACGTTATATGGGGGTGATGTGACAATTAAATCTATACTTTTATTTGAAATATATTTTGTGGTTATAACATTATCATTTGTTATTTTTAACATGCGCGAATCGAAGAAGATTCGCGAGCTTGAAAATCGAAGATTTTCAAACATCTCATTCTCAAAAAATATTTTATCGCCCATATCTTATCCATTCTCAAATTTCATTAGTTTGATTTATTTACTTTCCACTCAACTTTCAACTTTCTTTGCATTTTAACAAGAATCTCTCAAAGAGAGATGGGTCGCTCAATGCGTGTATATGCATATATGAAGCCAAAACATTTTTTCTGGTGAAAGCATCCTTTCCCTCAGAAATCCCCCGTCCTCTAATCATCTCATAAGCAAAATCTCTCTCTTTCGCAGAAACCTTAGAATAGTGAAACTCGTGCCCTTTGATCAAATAACCCTTTGGAGCAATTATCGTGTCTTTGATCGTCTTCGTAATGGTATATCCCAATGCCTGCATACCATCGAGCAGTTCCGCTTTTGCATCGAATATTCCGCACATCTCCTTCGAGTCTATATATTTCAATAGATAGAGCATCCCCCCACATTCCGCATATATCGGAATATCACTCTTCTTGATCTTCTGCCTCATCCTCTCATTCTCTTCTAGTTCTCTTGCGAAGAGTTCGGGGTAGCCTCCCCCAAAATATAATCCATCCACATCCGGCATCTCATCTCGCATAGGAGAAAAGAATACTAAAGTGGCACCCATCTTTTCAAAAATATTCAGGTTATCTTGATAGTAAAAAGAGAACGCTTCGTCCATTGCTATTCCTATCTTTAGATTCGAGACGATCTTTTTTATCTTTATCGGTTGATATTCCTTATTTGGAAGAGCAGAGATCTCGTACAATTTATCCACATCTATGAATTCGGAGATCTTATTCAGCACATCGGAATCAAATCCCCTTTCTTCAGGAGTTACCAAACCTAAGTGCCTCTCAGGAAAGGCAAAAATTTTTTTTCTTGGAATTGCCCCGATCACTTCAACATCTACTGCTTTTGCGGCATCTTTCAGCATCTTTAAATGTTTTTCCCCACCGATCTTGTTGAATATGACACCTCTCAAATTTATATCCTCATCCAACGTTTTGAAACCGTGTATAATTGCGGCAGCGCTATATGAGAGACCTCCCGCGTCTATCACGATGACGACGGGGCAATCCAATATTTTGGCAACGTGAGCGGTACTTCCGTAAAAATTCTTTCCAAGCCCGTCGAAGAGGCCCATGACACCCTCAACAGCGGCGATATCAAAATTTTTTGAATAAAAGGAAGATAAAATTGTCTCTTCGGATAGAAGGAACGGATCCAAATTATACGACGGCTCTCCGGTGATACTCCTGTGATGGGAAGGATCGATAAAATCTGGGCCCACCTTGAATGCCTGCACATTTTGATCCCTCAGTGCATTGAGTATTCCCAACGTTGCCGTCGTCTTTCCTACCCCACTATTCGCCCCAGCTATGATAAACCCCCTTCTCCCCATATCAGACGATCATCTCTCTTTTGTCAGTTTTTTACCATTTCTCTGAGACGATTTATCTCTTCAAGGTTCTTTTCAGTATCTCTTCTCTTCTCATCCTCAAGGATATTTAGGATATCATCGATAGTAACCGCAAGTTTGTATCTCTTCAGTGGTCGTCCCTTTCCTCCCTGCTTAATCTCCTCTTCATCGATCCAACCTCTCTCCCTAAACTTTCTCATCGCCATGCTAACTTCCGGTTGTCTCAAATCGGTCCCCCTCTCTATATCTCTCGAGATACACTCGCCGGCACCGACAAGATAAACCAAAATTTTGGCAACGTTTACCTTAATCCCCAGGTTGACCAAGAGCTCAACGAATTCTTTATCCTCATTATCAGATATAATCATTGATGATCTTTTCATCTTTCTCTCGAGATCTTTTTATTTATCTTGTAATTATATTATTTTTTTATATTTAATAAAATTTTCGCCGGTGATCTCGTGGTATGAGAATCTCCATAATCTTCTTCCTCAATATCTCCCCAACAACTTTCCCATCGACTTTTCCACGAAGTTTCCTCATCACAACCCCCATCAGTGGTGAAAAAGACCCTTTCCCTCTCTCCTTGATGAGATCAAGTTTTTCTTTAACGATCTCTTCTATGATCTCTTCTGCCTCTGATAGATCCATCTTCCCAATTCTCTCTATCGCCTCATCGATATATCTATCTGGATCTTCGGCAAAAAATCTCAATATCTCTGGAATTCCCTCCTTTGCAATCTTCCCTTCGGCCAAATTCTTAAAGACCGAGACGAAGTGATCTTTTGAGAGATTATCCACCTTTACCCTGTTTCTCCTCAAATCTTGGACCGTCGTCTCAAGTGCCCTAACGACCAAGGTTGCTGGGAGATCGTATTTCTCCATAATCTCTTCAAATAGTTTAAATTTTTCAGATTTTGCAATTAGACCTGCCAGATCATCATTTAGCGAATATCCTTCCATGTATCTTTTCTTTCTCTCATCTATGAGCTCGGGCAAATTATCCTTTATTCTCTTCAAACGATCGGGATCGATGAATACGGGCTCTACATCGGTCTCTGGATACATCCTTGCAGATCCCGGAAGAGGTCTTAGATATTCCGTGATTCCATCCGGCAATGCCCTCCTGGTCTCCTCTGGAATGCCTTTCAACGCGGCTTCTGCCCGATCAAACACAGAATTTAGAGCGTTCAAGACCTTTTTTTTCTCTCCCTCGATTAAAAAAACGAGATCTTCTTCTTCTATATTCATCCTCTCTTTTAATCTAGCAAGATCTGATCTATTTAAATTATTTATCTCAAGACCAAATTTCTTCACTCTGTCGGAAAATTCTTTCTCCAGTCTTTCAAATCCGTTGAAACCCTTTAAATTGATCACAAAAGAGTTGCTCTTCAATAAATCCGAGAGATCAAAGATCTCTCTCTTCACTGTTGCTCCTTTATTTTTAAGTTCGTCTCTAACTTTCAATAGATCTATCTGCCTCAAAACCTCCTTCTCCATCACCTCTTCGATCGATCTTAAATTTTGAACGCCCTTTATCTCTACCCTGGCACCCCCTCTTATCGAAACGTTTACGTCCTGTCTGATCGTCCCTATTCCCCTCTTGACCCTCCCGGTAGATCTTAGAACCATCCCGAGTTTCTCCGCGATCTCTCTTGCGTGCCTCGGAGATCTTATCTCTGCGGCGGTCCCCATCTCTATAAGCGGTATTCCCAACCTATCAAGCGAATACGTCACCTCGCCTTTATCCTCTCTCAATTTCTGTGCCGCATCCTCTTCTAAACAGAGTGTGTCTATCCTAACATCTCCCATATTTGACTCTATCGCCCCGTCAGACGCAACAAAAGCGGTTCTTTGAAATCCTGCCGTGTTAGAACCGTCGATCACTGTTTTACGCATCACGTAAACCCAATCGACCACCTTCATCCTTAAGAGAAACGCAACCATCAAAGCAATCTCCAATGCCTCTTCATTCAACGGTCTCGGCGGCTCTTCATCGTTCTCGACCAAACATGTGGTATCATAACATAAGTATGTAATCTTTCTATCCATCTTTCCTTCCTCTCTCGCTGCTCTATCTATCTCCCCGAGCTCGCTCTCGGCGGGCCTAAGGTATCTGTGTAAGATGTATCTCGCCTCTTTTTCATCTTTGAGGATGGTGGGACATCTGCAAAATAGTTTCTCCTCCGTATTTAGCTGTTGATGCACCTCCAAACCGGCCTTGAATCCGAGCTCTTCATAATTCAACATTTTGTGATGTCATCATACCAGCACGTTTAAAAACGTTTTGAAGTTGCCGTCTTATTTATCATCCTTATGTGATAGATAGATATATATAACAAAAAATTTAGATTATTATAATAAAAAGAGGTAATTGATATGTCACTAAAATTGACACCAATTCAGCGGGAGACGTTGATGGCTCTAATAAGTATATACAGAAAGAAAGGGACATCTGTTAGAGGAGATGAGATAGCAGCTCTCATAGATAGAAATCCCGGCACCGTAAGGAACCAGATGCAGACCATGAAGGCTTTAGGATTAGTAGAGGGTGTTCCTGGACCAAAGGGCGGTTATAATGCTACTATCAAGGCTTTTGAAGCAGTTAAGATGGAGGAAGTGGAAGAGGAGGCAGTCATCGGAATATGGGTGAATAAGAAACTTGTGGAGAATAGCAATGTTCAAGAGATGGCATTCACAACCGTAAGACATCCTGGCATGTGTAGAACTGAGATAAAAATCATAGGGGATATGAGAGCATATAACATCGGGGATAATATAGTAGCAGGTCCTACCCCGGTGAATAAGATCGTCGTTTCCGGGGAAATTATAGGAAAAGACGACATGAATAATGTTATATTGGTAGATGCGACTGATGTAGAGACTTTGCCCAAGAGACCGGTCGGAGAATATATGGACAAGTTTGTAATTATGGAAGGAGGTAAAAGCATAGAAGACGCAAAAGAGAAGATGGAACGCGAGAAATTGGAGTCGATGGCCGTTCTAGAAGAGGGCGAGATCAGATTGGTCTCCGATAAAGATGTCCTTCTTTTGCCTGCAGAGGGACGTGGAGATGAGAGGGTAGGAAGTATTTCTAAAAGTACGATATCGATTGACATGAATACGCCGCTACACGTTGCAATTGTGAAGATGAGAGAAGAAGGTGTGCGTTCCATCCTCATAAGCGATGGGGATAAGAAGGTTGGAATTTTGAACAAAGTGCATATAGTAGATGTTATCACAGAGGATATAATGGATAAGATCCAGACAAGGTAAAATATCTTCTTATATAATCGTGTGCATTTAGGACAGTCTCCAAGACCTGGATTTTGTCTTCTGAGTAATGTAGGTGAGATGCACAGTTGCAGTCCGAGCATCCGAATCTTTCCACGCCTTTTAGATGCTTTGATATCTCCTTTGCGAGGATACATTCGGCTCTTTCTTCCGTCTTTGTGAAGAAGAAGCCTATCATATTCATTGAATCCTTAAGATAATCTACGTGCCACCACCTCTTATAGCTCTTCTCTTTAAGATTGAAATTTTCTACATGTCTCCAAATTCTTTTAAAACCATTTTTCCCAAGCGCTGAACCGGTATAAGTATAAAAACCACTTTTAAACTCTATCTCGCCGAGAGAACCTATCTCTATCTTTTTATCCTTCTCGTTTTTGAGTATTAGATTATAAACTCCTCCCATTTTCATAGGAGAGTTTCTGCATACCTCAAAGAAAGTTCGATGGACTTCTTTGCATTCCCAAATACGCAGTTCATATGCCCCGGATACATGTTCTCAACCTCCAACATGGATAACTTCTTTATCGACTCGATCAATCTCTTCGGATCTCCCCCATAGAGATCTGTCCTCCCGAAATTTCCGCTGGGAAAGACGGTATCCCCACAGAAGAGATTCTCTCCCTCTTCTTCATAAAGACTTATGCTTCCCGGGCTGTGGCCGGGCGTATGAATCACCTTCAGCACAATACTTCCCGTATCTATGACATCTCCGTCTTTCAGGCATACATCAGGCTCGATGGAGGGGGGATCCACACCGAAGAGATGAGAAGCGGTGACCTTCTCGTCTCCAATTAGATGAAACTCTGCTTCATGTATCGCCACGTCCGCTGAACTCTTGAGTGATCTCAGAATTTCTGGCAACGCAAGCGTGTGATCGATATGAGAATGCGTCAGAATGATCTCGTCAACTCCCCTCTTCATCCCTTTTAAGATCGAAATTACTCTCTTCGCGTCTGTTCCGGCATCGATCAAGACGTTCTTCTCATCCTCGATCAAGAACGCGTTTGAGCCTACACCACCAATAATTTTATGCACCTGCAAGTTGAAATACCATCAGCGGAAGAGATTTTAGTAATATATATACGTAAGCTTTTAGAGTTAGGTCAAAGAAGCGAATCACCATGGAGACACTATTGGATCATGCAAAGAAGGGAAAAATCGTCGAAGAGATAAAGATCGTAAGCGAGAAAGAAGGGATAGATGAGCATAGGCTATTGGAGTTGATCTCCAATGGACGGGCGATAATCCCAAAAAATTTCAAGCGCGGGACTGCCCCCATCGGCATCGGAGAATCTTTGAGTACGAAGATCAACGCAAACGTTGGGACATCCAAAGACTTTATAGATATGGATTATGAAGTTAAGAAGGCCAAAATAGCCTTAAAATATGGTGCAGATACAATTATGGATCTATCTACCGGGGGGAATCTTGATGAGATTAGAAGAAGAATAATCAAAGAAACAAAAGCCCCAGTTGGGACCGTTCCGATATATCAAGCTGGATTGGAGAGAAAAGCCGTCGTTGAGATGACCTCAGACGATATGTTCAACGCACTTAGGAAGCACGCAAAAGATGGCGTCGATTTCGCAACCGTTCATGTAGGAGTGAACAGAAATTCTCTTGAGAGGCTGATTGCGGGAAATAGAATATTGGGCGTCGTGAGCCGAGGGGGCGCGTTCACAATTGCGTGGATGATCCAAAATGGAGAGGATAATCCTTTTTACAAAGAATTTGACTATCTGATCGAGATCGCAAGAGAGTACGACCTGACGTTGAGTCTCGGAGATGGGATGAGATCGGGCTGTATCGATGATGCGACGGATCGGCCAAAATTCGCCGAGTTTATAACGCTTGGAGAGCTTTCAAAGAGAGCAAGAGAAGGTGGTGTTCAGACGATGATAGAGGGGCCGGGCCACGTCCCCCTCGACGAGATCGGGGTGAACGTAAAAGCGATGAAAAGATTGGCTGATGGAGCTCCATTGTATCTTTTGGGCCCTCTTCCCACCGATATCGCTCCGGGTTATGATCACATCGTGGGGGCGATAGGGGGGAGTATTGCCGGATACTACGGGGCGGATTTCCTATGTATGATCACCCCATCGGAGCATTTAGCCCTGCCAACCGTCAAGGACATGAAGGATGGCACGATCGTGGCGAAGATCGCGGCTCACGTGGCAGATACCGTAAAAGCCGACGTGAAAGAAAAGGCGAGAGAGTGGGATAGAAAGATGGCTTATGCGAGGGAAGATCTGGATTGGGAAAAGCAGTTCGATCTTGCCATAGATGGGGAGTTCGCGAGGCGTTTTAGAGAGGATAGGAATACGGAAAGCGATGCTTGCTCTATGTGTGGAGATCTTTGTGCTATAAAGATGGTAAAAGACGCTCTGAAAGTAGATAAAAGATAAAATTTTGAAGAAAGGTGAAATAATGACAGAAAGAGCAGAAAGCCAATTATGGGCTTATGATATGAATATTAACGATTCTAAGGATGATTTGGTGTTATTAGATAATGTTCAATTTATTTATGAACTATCTTTAGCAGAGTTGGAATTAAAGGCTTTAGGAGTGGAGTTTGAGGTAACAAATGGATTAGGGAGTTTAGAATATTAGTGTCCAAATCAGTGAGACCAGAGGTACAATCTTCTTTAATCTTGTAACACCTAAAGAAGAGATTCTTAGAACTTTGGCGATGAGTGCAAATCGAAGATTTGCACGTGCAATAGAACTATTTATGGACGTAGATGAGAAAAGAGAGAAAAATAGCCAAATTCCTGTATTTATCCTCAAAAATCGAAGATTTTTGGGATCCACGACGAAGTCGTCAGGACATTGGATAATTGGGATGCATTTAAAGATGGATTGGTCTTATATATATGGAAAACTAGAAATACCATTACAAGGGAATTGGAAGAAGACCAGATCCAATTATAGCTCATTCTGATGATCTTAATTAAGTATGCTTAAGGTCTGTAAAAAGAGAAAAAAATGGAAAGATTGTCGAAAGTGGTTCAACGCGTTGTGTTCGGAGATCCGGAAGAAGTTCTGGAGGTTCTATGCGGAAATAATTCGGATGATAAGATCAATACATCTTACGTAGAGAGGTTGAATCTAACTATACGGAATTCTCTGGCTCGATTCATCAGGAGGACGATGAATGAGAGTAAAGATCAGAGAGATGCATTCAAGAGCTTTTGGATTTTATACAGGCATGGTATAATTTTATGAGGCCACACAGATCTCTTAGAGTAGAAGAAAATGACAGAAGACGTAAATGGAGACAGAGAAACACCTGAAAATGGCAGAAGGACTTACCGATCATGTATGGTCGATAGAAGAGTTGTTCACGTTCAGGGTGCCTGTTCGATGACATACACGACCAAAAGAGACAAATCCAACCAAATTGAAGAAGATGCGATAAAACTACTTGAAGAAAGATTAAAAGAAATTGCTGAGAGATATTGATGATGGATAAAATAAGAATGATAGACATCGGAGGGAAAAAGGAGGTCAAGAGAAGAGCGATGGCTTCCGGAAAGATATACCTGAAAGAGTCTACGATAGAAGCAATAAAGGAAGGAAGGATAGAGAAGGGTAACGTATTGGCAACTGCAAAGGTATCTGGAATAATGGCGGTCAAAAGAACTTCTGATGCAATACCGCTCTGTCATCCTATACCGATAACAAACGTGGAGATAAACTTTGAATTAGATGAGAGATTTATAAGGATAAAGGTTCTCGTCGAGTCGATCGGAAAGACGGGCGTAGAGATGGAAGCCCTGCACGGATTGAGTATATCTTTATTAACGATATGGGACATGGTGAAATCGGTGGAGAAAGACGAGAATGGACAGTATCCAGAGACGGAGATATCAGATAAAAAGGTGGTGTATAAAGAGAAGGGTGTCTAAATTGGAGCTTAAGACGAGGCGTATTGGAGAAGCAAGTAAAGATTTCTTCGACCGAAGATCTATCTTTGAAGACGTCTTTGAAGACGTCAAAAAGATAATAGACGACGTCAGAACAGAGGGCGACGATGCGATCAGAAGATATGAGAAGAGATTTGATGGCGTTGAACTGGAAGATTTTACCGTCAAAGAAGAAGAATTTGAAAGGGCATTTGACGAGACAGATAAAAAACTAATCGACCATCTGAAAATCGCCTGCGATAGAATTTATCATTTTCACGAGAAGCAGATGAGAGACAACTGGTTCTTTGAGGAGGGTGAGATAGCTTTGGGGCAGATATTTGTTCCACTCGAGAAAGTTGGATGCTATGTTCCCTCCTCTTATTTTTCGAGTCTATTGATGGCGGCGATACCTGCAAAGGTCGCTGGCGTGAAAGAGATTTACGTTTGCACTCCTCCAAATGAAAGAGGTGAAATAAATTCTTTAATCTTGATTGCCGCATCTCTAACCGGTGTGAAGTTATATAAAATTGGTGGAGCACAAGCGATAGCGGGAATGGCTTATGGAACAGAGAGTATTCCGAAAGTAAATAAAATAGTTGGCCCGGGAAACAAATACGTCACGACGGCAAAGATGCTTTTACGGGATAAAATAGAGATAGATTTTCCTGCCGGACCAAGTGAAGTCTTTATAATTGCAGATACCTCTGCCAATCCATCCTTCATGGCTTCTGACCTTTTAGCACAGGCGGAGCATGACTCGGCGGCTCACTCGATACTGGTCACGACGTCGAGAAGATTGTGCGAGGACGTTAGAAGAGAGGTTATCGAGCAAAGAGAAGGACTTTTGGTCCCGGGGAGGATAGATCTATTTTTGGCGGATTCTATAGAAGAATGTATAAATTTTGTGAATAGATTTGCTCCAGAGCACCTGGAGATCGTCTGTGAAGATTATATCGGTATCTTAAAGGAGATAAGAAATGCGGGTTCTATATTCTTAGGCAACTATTCTCCTGTCTCTGCCGGAGATTACGCGTCCGGAACGAACCACATACTTCCGACTGCTGGATATGCAAAGGTATTTTCGGGATTATCCGTCGATGATTTTTTAAAGAGGATCAGTGTTCAGATGTTAGGAAGAGAAGGGCTTTCGTCCATCGGAGATATGGTGATCAGCATGGCAGGAGCAGAAGGTCTAAATGCTCACGCGAACTCAGTAAGAAAGAGGATGATCTGATGCACTCTATAGATATAGATCCAAAGACGAAGGGAGAGGTGGAGGTCACGGGGTGGATCCACGAGATAAGGGATTTGGGGGGAATAACTTTTCTTCTACTGAGAGATCGAGAGGGGATCACCCAGATCACATTGCCCAAGAGAAAGATATCAAAAGAGATCTTGGAGAAGGTAAAAAAGGCCAGCAGAGAGAGTGTTCTTCGTGTAAAGGGAGATGTACAAGAAGACGGACGAGCACCAAATGGATTTGAGATTCTCCCCTCGTCCATAGAAATTTTGGCGATGGCAAAGTCGCCTCTTCCTCTGGATCCTACCGAGAAGGTTTCCGCAGAGATGGAAACAAGGCTCGACCAAAGGTTCTTGGACATGAGGCGGCCGAGGGTTAAAGCCATATTCATGATACGAAGTTATGCGTTAAGAGCGATACGAGAATTCTTTTATGAAAAAGATTTCATCGAAGTTAATACACCAAAGATCGTCGCAACGGCCACGGAGGGAGGAACAGCTTTATTCCCAATATCTTACTTTGAGAGAGAGGCATTCTTAAATCAAAGCCCACAACTCTACAAACAGATGCTCATGTCAAGCGGTTTTGAGAGGGTCTTTGAGATAGGGCCGATATTCAGAGCGGAGGAGCATTCCACGCGAAGACATCTGAACGAGGCCACTTCCATCGATATAGAGATGAGTTATGCAGACGATAAAGAGGTGATGAGATTATTGGAAGAGCTCATCTATCATACATACAAATATATAGCAAAAAATGCATCGAGATCTTTGAGGGTGCTCGAGAGGGAGATTAAGATTCCAGATATTCCTTTCAAGAGAATTTCATACAATGAAGCCATCGAGATTTCCGATTTAGAGTGGGGAGACGATTTCGGCGCTTTGGAGGAGAGAAAGCTTGGAGAAAGTATGGGGGAGCATTATTTTATAAGAAAATGGCCCCTTGAGATAAAGCCCTATTACACGATGCCCTGTGGAAAAAACGAGTCAAAATCATTTGATCTGATGCACCCGAGAGCAGAACTGGCATCCGGTTCACAGCGCGTTCACGATCATAAACTGCTTGAAAAACAGATAGAAGAGAGGGGGTTTAGTCCAGAGAGCTTTTTTTTCTACCTGAACACATTTAAATACGGTATGCCGCCCCACGCCGGCTGGGGTCTCGGCTTGGAAAGGCTTCTGATGACGATGCTCGACCTGGATAATATAAGGGAAGCCGTCATGTTTCCGAGAGACAGGAGGAGACTGGTTCCTTAAAGGAGAGGGATGCTCACAGATGGTATTGAAAGAGAGCTTAAAATGCTCGAAAGGCATCTTACGGTCTTGAAAGGGGTTATAAAGAGCGAACCCGTCGGAATAATGAAGCTCTCAGAAGAGATAGAAATGCCACCTCATAGGGTCAGATATTCTTTGAGAGTATTGGAGAGAGCGGGTTTGATTAGACCGTCCCTCCACGGTGCGACAACCACCGAGAAGACAAAGGTATTTATGAGTGAACTGGATGAAAATCTGGATAGGATGATTGAAGGGATGAAGAAGGTGAGAGAGAAAGTTATAAAAGATCGATAACCACTGAAATGGAACATTTTCACAATGCCGCTGTAACTCAGTTGGTAGAGTGTCTGGCTGTTAACCAGGTTGTCGCAGGTTCGAGCCCTGCCGGCGGCGTATTTGGAGTTCTAAGATGATAGATCTGGCATTACCAAAGGGAAGTTTGGAAGAGCAGACGATGAGGCTCTTTAAGGAAGCCGACCTGGAAGTGAGGAGGGGAGATAGAGAGTATAATCCCAAGATAGAGGATCCGAGGATCGGAAAGGTAAAAATTTTGAGACCGCAAGAGATACCAAAGTATGTGGAAGCAGGATATTTTGATCTTGGAATAAGCGGAATGGACTGGATCGTCGAGAGTGGGGCGGATGTTGTCGAGGTGGCTAAACTTCCCTATTCTAAGATGACGGAAAAGACGGTAAAGATAATAGCGGCAGTTCCGGAGGATTCTGATATCAGGAAGGTAGAGGATTTAAAAGGGAAGGGACGGATCCGTATAACGACTGAATACCCTACCATAACAAAAAATTTTTTTGATGGAGAAGGAATTCTAACAGACATCTTTTTCTCCTACGGGGCGTCCGAAGCGAAGGTCCCGGAGATCATGGACGTCGTGGTTGATCTGGTAGAGACGGGAACCACATTGGGAAAGAACAAATTAAAGATTATAGGAACACTAATGGAGTCTTACACCACTCTTTTGGCGAATAAAGAGAGTTGGAAGGACAAAGAAAAGAAGACTGAGATAGAAGAGATAAAGACGCTCCTCTTAGGGGTCATCGATGCCAGGGGTAGGGTTTTGATAACGATGAATATCCCAAAGGATAAGCTCTCTAATATTGTAGAATTTCTTCCCACAATGAAGAAGCCGACCGTCTCAGAACTCTATGGAACGGATTATTATGCCGTTCAAACGGTGGTGAGCAAGGACGAGATTAACACGTTGATCCCAAAGTTGAAACGGTATGGTGCAGAAGATATATTGGAGCTTGCTATCTCCAAGATAATACGATGAGAGATGTGACGATAAGATTGCGAAGCTAATCCTCTTTTTCTTCTGTTAGATCGCTATTCGGGGGGTCTGTTCTTCCAGTTTTTCTATGTGGTCATGTAAGATCTCTGACTGTTCTCCAAATTTCATCAGGAATTTATCCATCTTTTCTCTCTGCTCCTCTAATTTATCGATGTGTCCCTTCAATTTATCGATGTGTCTTTTTATTATAACTAAGATGACGATCTCGATAGATACAGCGACGATGTCGGCTATGATAGTGACCGTCTCTTCTCCCACCACTATGCCCATCTCACTCCTCTTTTAATCTATATCTTTTTGGAGTCAACTGTCTGATAAATTTATCTTTTAATCAAATTCAAGCGGTCGTTAATCCCAATTTCTTTTATAAATCTCTCTTTCGGCGTATATTTGAGATATATCATCCCCAAGATACTTACAACAACACCGCCGACCAGATCAAATATCAAGTCCAACATCGTATCATTAAGCCCGTGTTGTGCCTGTGTGAGAAGAATTTGGTCTGATAGGAACTCTCCGATCTCCCACGTAACTCCCATCGCCATTGTAAATATTATAACGAAGAATGCGACAAAATATCTATTCATCTTGATAGATTCGACGTATTGGTCCATGATGACCGCGGAGATTAAGCCCAGAATTGCCACAAGCACGGATGAGATAAGATGTGCAAATTTGTCGTAAAAAGGATAGAAGAGCAAATACCATCCTCGTATGCTTCCCCCCACGTGGAGGTAGAGTGCTAAAACGATCAAAAGGCTTAATTCCCAGGGTAATGTTATATCAAACCGTCTCTTCAATATTAGAGGGGTTAAAGTCAAGAAGAAGGCGAATATTCCCCATATACCC
>CABGHH010000001.1 GCA_902158745.1 Candidatus Methanolliviera sp. GoM_asphalt | reverse complement strand
GTATCCCGGTTATATTTACATATACAACATCCTCTATCAGATGGGAATATATGCAAATGTGGAATTCATCGAATGTAAAAGCAGAATATGTTATCTAAACATGGATGATGCAATGGATGATTGGCGATGGAAGATCGAGGATTTGAGCGATGAAGAAGAGAGGGAACTGAAGAAATATTTAATGGAGAATCTCGTGGAAAGAGAGGAAGGTACATTAGAGGCTCCAAATGAGAAGTCAAGATAGGTTTTGATCTGGTGGGGAAATGAGGAGGAAGAATAAATGAATAATAAAAAACTCAAAGTTATAGCTTTCGTCGCAATCGTTATGGTTGTGGTGAGTGTTGGTGCTTGGTATGTAAGTCAACTGGGTGAAGAACCCACTACAAAGGCAGAGACGAGAACGATCACAGATATGTACGACCGTCAGGTCAAAGTACCGCTCAATGTGAAGAGGATTGCCTGTATGCCAGGGCCATCCTACGAGGTGGTGTTCATGCTATGCGGCAAGGATCAGATTGTTGAGGTGCGTAAAGACCACCGCGATGCCTATCCCTTAGCCAATCTTACCAATCCAGATTTGAAGAATTATTCTACCGATTTAACCCTTACATCTGGGCCTAAATCAGTAATAAAAATAGAGGAATTCATCAACGCTGAGTTGGATGTGGTCATCTACTACTATATCCCGAAGACGGTCAAGCAGTTTGAAAACGCCGGCATCCCCTGTTTCGTTTCATGGTCTAAAGCTAGTCCTCATACAATGGATGAGGAGATTGCAGAACAAGAAAAGCTGATCCGCCGTGTGGCTAATCTCTTGGGAGGTAAAACCTCAGCGGCAAAAGCGGAGGAATGGTGCAGGTATTATGAGGAAAAGGTACAGTTTATAAGATCACGGACAGAGAATATCCCTGAGGCTAATCGTCCCAGAGTCTATATCGGTAACAGCTGGGGCACTAATCCACTAGCAACATGGGGAAGTGGGAGTGGACATGACTTTGTTGTTGAACTGTGCGGCGGCGTTGATGTTGGCGCTGACATTAAGGGGGGTAAGTTCCCCGAGGTCTCCTTAGAACAGGTATTAGCATGGCATCCAGATGTGATAATCATCGATAATCACGGCGGAAAACCTAACGAAATGATCAAGGCAATTTCAAATGACCCCGACTGGGCATCCATCCCCGCCGTCAAAAATCACAGGATATATCGTATACCTTCAGGCGTCTTCTTCTTAGACAAGGCAAGTAGCAAACCAGTGTATTACCTGTGGCTGGCAAAACAGCTCCACCCTGACATGTTCAAAGATGTTGACATGGTTAAGGAGATGCAGGAGTACTTCAAAAAGTTTTATGATTACAATCTCTCCGTTGAGGATGCGGAGCATGCCTTGCAAGGTTGGGGCAAGTAATGGAGACCAACTATTGAGATGGGTATTGATCTGGTGGGGAAAGGAAGAAAACTAAATGAAGAATAAAAAACTCAAGATTTTGGCTTTAGTCGCAATCGTTGTGGTTGTGGCAGGTATTGGTGCCTATGTTTATACGAGTCAACAGGACACAGAATCCACCACAAAAGAGACGAGAACGATCACCGATATGGCTGGAAGAACGGTGGAGATACCGGCAACGGTGGAGAGGATTGTTTCGGTAAACCCAATGGCAACCCAAGCCGTATTTGTCGCTCACGGACAGGATAAATTGGTAGGCATCACTCTTAAGATGGGTAGAAAAAAGATGGAGGAGATATATCCTAAAATAAAGAATATGCCGGCACCAATGGGTCCTGAAGGGATAAACATAGAAGAAATTTTATCGTTGAAACCTGATGTAGTTTTATCAAAGGCAGGGACAAGATGGACAGGATCCAATAAAAAGATGGAAGAAGCAGGCATTCCTCTTGTCTGTATCTATCCAGAAAGTCCAGAATTACTCATTGAGAGTGTGCAGCTTATTGGAGACGTTCTCGGTAAAGAGAAAGAAGCAGAAGATTTCGTATCTTTTTATGATAAGAAGATGGAGTATATACGGAGCAATACCCAGATTCCAGAAGATGAGAAGATGAAGGTCTATGTGGCCGGACCGGATAAATTGACTACAGCAGGAAGAGACTGGTATCAGAGTTACCTAATAGAAGATGCCGGAGGCATCAATGTTGCCGGAAGTATTATGGGTGGTTGGAAGACGGTCTCCATCGAGCAGATATTGAGGTGGAATCCAGATGTGATCGTGGTGGTTTCATACTGCAGTGATTCTGTAGATGATATCTTATCTAATCCGAGATGGCAGCAGATAAACGCAGTCAAGAATCGTAGAGTGCACAGGATACCCAGATATATTGAGGCATGGGACATGCCTGTTCCAGAGTCGATTCTTGGTACGATGTGGTTATCCAACAAATTGTATCCCGAAGAAGTTCACTTCAACATGGCAGAGGAGATGAAGACATTCTATTCAAAGTTCTACAATTATACCATCACCGAAGAGGAGATCGCTCAAATTTTAAGGTGAAATCTTAATGGAACTAAATCAAATCGACTGGAACGAGATGTGGAAGGAGGCGATGAAGAAAGTCTCTGGAAAGCATGAAAAGGTGAAACAATGGGATGATCTTGCAAAAAGAATGGATGAATGGATGAAGAGAGATGATTATTCAGAGAAAGTGATGCAGAGGATTAAACTTAATCAGAGTTGGACTGTTCTGGATATAGGTTGTGGAACTGGATCACTTGCAATACCAATGGCAAAGAAAGTAAAGCATGTTACCGCTTTAGATGTTTCAAAGGAGATGCTAAGATTTTTGAGAGAGAATGCGATGAAGGAGGATCTATCCAATATAACATGCCTAAATAGATCCTGGCAGGATGTTGGTATAGATAAAGATATAGATGAGCATGATCTTGTGATCGCCTCCCGTTCATTGGGCGTCACGTTAGACCTGAAAGAAGAATTAACGAAGATGAATCGCATCGCTAAAAGGTATGCTTATGTAACCTGGAAGGCGAGCGAGAGAAAATTCGATAGTGGCGTTTATAAGACGCTTGGAAGAGAATATCACGAATATCCCGGATATATCTACATATACAACATTCTCTATCAGATGGGAATACATGCCAATGTGGAACTTATCGAATGTAAAAGCAGGATATGTTATCGAGATCTTGAGGATACAATTGATGATTGGCGATGGAAGATCAGTGATTTGAGCGATGAAGAAGAGAAGATACTGAAGGACTATCTGGTGGAGAATCTTGTGGAGACTGATGAAGGCACATTAGAGGCCCCCAACGAGAGGTCGAGATGGGCTTTGATCTGGTGGGAGAAATGAAGGGGTATCCTTCAAAATCCTATCACGATCCGAACGATGAGGAAGTTATTATAAAGAAGGGGCTTGCAAGGAGAGTCTCTATAAATGTCGTCTTGGTCTTACTGCCAGTTTCTCTCTTCTTTGCATCCTTTCTCCTCGGCAGATACCCTATATCACCACCGGAGGTTATTGTAGTCTTGGCATCAAAGTTTTTACCCATTGAGCACACATGGCCCGCTGTATTAGATACGGTGGTCTTCCGGATAAGATTGCCCAGGATAGTGGCCGCCATGCTGGTTGGGTCAGGACTATCCGTATCCGGCGCATCCTTTCAGGGGCTTTTTAGAAATCCGCTCGTGTCCCCTCAGATCCTGGGTGTTGCCTCCGGCGCAGGCTTCGGTGCCGCCATGGCCATCCTTTTCTCGGGCAATCCATTCATGATACAGGTCTCTGCCTTGCTCTTCGGTCTAATTGCTGTGGGTATGACTTATGGGATAAGCAAGATGGTTAGAGGCACGTCAACATTAGTTCTGGTATTGGCAGGCATCGCCGTTGGAGCTTTCTTCTCTGCCTTGATCTCACTTACGAAATACGTGGCAGACCCTTATGAAAAACTTCCTGCTATCGTCTTCTGGCTTATGGGCAGCCTATCATCGGTCTCTAACAGGGATATACTCATGGTATCTGCACCGATACTGATTGGCATGGCTATCCTTCTGCTCATCAGATGGAGGATTAATATTCTCTCGATGGGCGATGAGGAAGCTTCAGCACTTGGAGTGAATACCAGAAAATTGAGGATAATCATCATTGTATGTTGTACAATAATAACGGCGTCTTCGGTATGCATCAGTGGGATTATTGGATGGGTAGGACTTATTATACCCCACGTTGGAAGGATGCTTGTGGGTCCAGATCATAAGGCACTATTGCCGGCATGCGTTTCTATCGGGGCTTTTTATCTTCTGCTGGTGGATAACTGTGCAAGAACATTAACGACTGCCGAGATTCCTCTTGGCATCCTTACGGCAATAGTCGGGGCACCGTTCTTTGTATATCTTTTAAGAAAAAGTGAGATGGGTTGGTCATGAAAGAAGTAATAAAAGTAAAAGATGCGGCATTCTCATACAATGGAAGAGATAATATATTTGAGAATATCAGTTTCTCCATAAAGAAGGGGGATATCTTCTGCATCCTGGGACCAAACGGCACGGGGAAGTCCACACTAATCAAGTGTATAGATAATATGCTAAAGCTTAAAGAAGGAAGCGTAATCCTGAACGGTGAGGATATTTATTCATTGAAGAAGACTGATGTGGCAAGAGAGATTGGTTATATTCCCCAGATGCATAATCCAACTTTTCCCTTCTCCGTGCTGGATGTAGTACTTATGGGAAGGGCCCCTTACCTCAGTCTATTCTCTTTCCCCACAGAAAAAGATGTCAAGATAGCAAAAGATGCCATTAGAACGCTTGGTATCTCTCACCTGATAGAAAAGCCTTATACGGAGATCAGTGGCGGTGAAAGACAGCTTGTCCTCTTCGCCAGGGTTTTATCTCAGCAACCATCTATTTTGCTTCTGGATGAACCGACTTCTCATCTGGATTTTGGAAATCAGATACGTATATTAGAGATAATAGAAAAATTTGCCTCCACCGGATTATCCATTATAATGACTTCACACTTCCCGGACCACGCATTTCTCGTCTCAAGCAAGGTGGCAGTCATGAATGGGGGAGGGTTTATAGATATGGGAATTCCAGATGACGTGATAACAGAAGAGAATCTTAAACGAGCCTACGGTGTAGATGCAAAGATCGTTTATGTGAACGATGGAGCGGCTAATGGAAGAAAGGTTTGTGTCCCTCTGATGAATAGGTGATATAATGAAATTGATAGAAGATTTGATCTCGGATTTGAATGATAAAGATACAGAAGTCCGAGATGTGCACGTCGGTTATGCATGGATCGGAGTTTTGAGCAAAAACTGCGGAGTTGCGAAGAATTATGGGACAATGCACGATAGCCGTATTAAGGATTTGGGTGAGCTTACTGGAAAAACGGCCATAGAACTGGCGAAATACGCTAAATCATGGAATATGATCGAAGCGGGTATCGGTTTAGCCGCGATAAATTCATTGATTGAGCCCAAAGGTAAAAATATAAATGTGCTCGATTTTTTACTTGAAAATGCGGATGGAAAGAAGATCGCGATGGTGGGGCATTTTCCAAAGGTCTCTCCTCTGAGAGATAGGGCAGAGGAGTTATGGGTTTTAGAAAAAAATCAAAAACCAGGCGATCTGCCGGATACGGCTTGTGAATACATAATTCCAGACGCGGACATCGTCGTTATAACGAGTTCTGCTATAATAAATAAGTCCATCGAACGTCTTTTGGAGCTGAGCAATGGATATACGATCGTATTAGGACCTTCTACACCTATGTCACCGGTTTTATTCGAGTATGGGGTGGATATGATTGCGGGGATAAAGATAATTGATAATGAGAGGATGATGAAGAAGATCGTGCAGGGAGGAGGTATGGTTAAACAATTTGAAGATTCGCTCGAATTTTTGGTGATGGAGAGATGATGGATATTAAAATTGATATGATGAAAGAACTAAAATGGATGTCTGAAGAGGATGTGGAGGTTAGATGGCTAAAACCTGTGGAGGCGATAGGATCCGCAGATAAGGAATAGTTGAAAATCACCAGAAAAATCGATAGTGCCTAATCTACAATACTATCTTGAAGAATCCAGATATTCCTTATATTCGAACAATTTTGTCAGAACTTTTGCCGCCCGCTCGGGAGAAGGATATGCAAAGTAGGGTCCCCTGCTCAAATTTATTAGAGGAGTTGTCGCCCCGGAGAAGGTGGTTGCAATTATTGGTTTTTTATATGCCTCGATCCAGTAGAGGACGATCATTCCCATGATGGAATCAAATACCTCCAAAATTTTGCTCATATCCATCCCTTCAGGGTTAAGGAAAGATGGAATCCCCAAGATCATATTCTTCGTTATAGATGTTATATCTGATCTGCTGGATTCTATTATTGGGGCAATCAACGGAACAAACTCTTTTTCGCCTATCTCTTCTCCGGCAGATATGATAGGGGCAATTATAGGTAAAAGAGGTAATATCAATCCGACGAGGTCGATCTTTTCTATCACGGAATCGATCAATCCTTTAAAGGTTCTTATATTTCCACTCCCCTCAAAGGCAGAATTGATCGATGAGGTAACTTTTTCGGAGAGTTCTTTTTCGTCTGTATCTCCATTTACCCCCTTATACGAAAAGGCTAAAAAAGAGCTTAAGAATGGAGAATTGAGCAAAGGTAAGAATTGTTGAATATCGATCTTTCTAAGATCAAACGTGGAGAGTAGATTCGGAACGATCTCCGGCATAAATTTTATCATATCTCTGAATAGCGGCGAATCCATCTCAAAAAAGCTGGAAAGATTGCCAAAACCCATAAAGATCAATGAATCCACTTCTTTTAGTTCCATCACTCGCTCAACCGCCTTCAGATAGGGGACAAAATCTCGATCTCCCGCCGGATCTATGGGGTTACCGCGGCTCCATCGAGGAGGAAACATTTTATCAAATTCATTGATAATATTTTTTGGTAGTTTGATCACATTTAGGCCAAGAGGGGCACAACAATCGGCACACATAACACCGTAGCTTCCCCCAGGGGTGATGACGGCAACATTTCTCCCCTTTGGAAGCGGCTGGGATAGTAATCCAATACCTACATCCAAAAGCTCCTCGGCGCTATCTACCCTGATCGCTCCAGCCTTTTTGAATGCCTCTCCATAAATCTGATACGAGCCAGAGAGGGCCCCAGAATGAGACATTATCGCCCTCTCCGTAACTTCGCTCTTCCCAGGTTTAAGCACGACGACCGGTTTCTCTCTCGTCACCCCTCTGACCTTATCGATGAATCTTCTCCCATCATCTAAACCCTCTATATAAGTTAGGATCACCTTTACCTCGGAGTCTTTCCCAAAGTACTCGATATAATCTTCGATCTGTATACCAACGGCGCGTCCGCAACTCACGTACCTGTGAAACCCTATTCCTCGCTTATAGGCGTCCATTGCTATTGCAACACCCAGATTTCCCCCCTATGTCACAAGAGCAAATGGACCGTCTCTGAAAGGAGTGGGATACATGAGTGCCGACAAATTTGAAGAAGCGCTCCAGAATCCCATACAATTTGGACCGACGAAGCGAATTTTTCCCTTCTTTGCCACCCTGATGAGTTCATCTTCTAATCTCTTCCCCTCTTCTCCGATTTCTGCAAATCCGGCGGAGATGATGACGGCAGATTTGACGCCCTTCTCGACACAATCTTCCATAACATTAGAAACAGCAGGAGCAGGGATAACGAATATTGCCAGATCAATCGGATCCGGTATATCGGTCACCTTTTTAAATGCCGGGTAACCCAGTACTTTCTCTTCATTCCAATTCACAGGATAGACCTTTCCCCTAAATCCACTTATGGTACTTAAAAAAGTGATAAAACCCCATTTGTTGAAGTCGTTCGTTGCCCCGATCACCGCAATCGATCTTGGGTCGAACAATGGGCTTAAATCCTTCATGATTTTGATATCTCCTTCAATATCCTCTCTTTCGCCAGCCCTATCCACCATTCCCACCACCTATCCCCGTCTCTGTGATCTATAATAGCTCCGGCCAAATCTCTTCTCGCTTTTAATAACAGATCCATCATCATCTCCGGCGTTATCGTGTTAATATACTTCTTGATAAGCTGTTTATATCTCCTGACCATCTCAAATAGGATCTCTTTCATCTCGGCAGGAATATACTCCCACGGGTCTTTCCACTCGTCTATAGAATCGCGGATATCTTGAGGAGTTACTCTCTCAATTTTTTCTAAAATTGCCGGTACGACCAGATCATAAAGCGCTGCTAATCCTACCTTTCTAAAAGAACCGAGAAGATCGTTTGCCATCTTTTCACCTCACCGTTGGATAGTTCTCAAGTGCTCATACCCGTATTTAATGCCTTCATGAATATCTGCCCGAAGAAGAGGGAACAGACGAAATACCAAAGTAACCACCACTGAAAGCCCCAAAATACCGTATCGACGAGTAGTTTACTGCCGAAGAAGGGAAAGATAAAGCTTGGACCGGTGATAGAAGTACTCACCGCACCCCATCCATAGACACCGTACACCTCACTCAAATATACGTAGAGCCACATGAAGAGCGGAATGGTCAGTATGGATATGTATCCCATAGGCTTAAGCTGTTGCTTCTGCATCTCTACGCTCTCCCCCATCGTTTTTTTGCTCTCTTCACTCAACTTCATCAATCTTTCCTTATCTCCAGATAGTTGAGCCTTCTTGTATTCCACCTGGAACTTCTTCATCTTCGTCTGGACTCTCTTCATGAGATCCCAGTCCATCGTATACTTCTGGATCAATGCGGTATAAAGACCTGTCAAAGCAGAAAGGATCAGGATTAAGATGTGTAGATTGCTCGCGGTTAGAATATCGGCCAATGGGTGAAAGATGAAGTTTACAGAGAGTCCTACAGAATCTCTAAATCCCTGACCCCCGATCATTATGCCGAACATCAAACCGAAACCGACCACAAGAGCGATCTTTCCCGCCAAATCTTTTATATCCATAAAACTCACTCCGTCCCCAAAAATCTCCTCATCATGGGATACATCTCCATCATCTGTTGAGATGCCATATCTTCATACAGCTTATATGCTATGCCTACGGCAAGGAGCATTCCAGTTCCGGTCACCCCCCCAATTAGGCCAAATAAGCTCGCAAATAGGGTAAGTGCACCTATCGTTGCTCCTCCTAAAACGGTGATCTGTGGTATATAATTTTCTAATCTCTTTTTGAGCATCGTTGGACTCCTCCTGAAACCCGGTATTTGCAGTCCAGAGCTATGGATCTGATTTGCCACGGCTTCTGCATTCATATTGCTCACCTCAACCCAAAATATCGCGAATATGATTCCTCCAACGATCAGAACGGTGGCATCTGTAAAGAGGTGCAGAATGATCTGCCATGTCTGTGGAGGAATCTCGCCCATCAGCTGGAATTTATGAACCACAAGGGATGGTATCCAATCATAAGGATCTTTGATTGGGTTTAGATAGTACATCAATCCAGAGATAGGGACGTTGTTCTCTGCGTAAGCGCCTATCCAGGGGTTATGCCCGATGAGAGGAATTTTAGAGTTCCATAAGAGCGTTCCAAAGATCTGCACAACGGCCTGTAATGACCTAACGAGGATCATAGGGAGAACGCTTGCATAGATGAGCTTTATGGGATATCTGCCTCTCGCACCCCTGACCGCATGGTGAGAGAGCGGAATCTCCACCCTCATACCCTCCGCGTATATCACCACCAAAAATACGATTATCGTGCTTATCAAGGCTAAAATTTGTCCTTGCCCGAGGAGCATCTCTCTCGAAAGGATTGCGGAAGTACCAACCTTTGCCATCTCGCCCCATCTCCATATAACACCCGCTCTATTTATCGGATTGAACATTCCGACTACGAGAGATTGAGAGACGCCTGCAAGTATGAATAGACCTACACCGGAACCTATTCCCCACTTGGATACGACCTCATCCATGAGCATTATCAGGATGCCACCTATCGCCATCTGTATGAATATTATGAAGAGCAGGAAATTGGGGGAAATTCCAAGGTTAGATGCGAGAAGCAGATCTGGTCTTATGGCTCCTCCCAATATTAGTGGAAGGCTCTCCGCTACGATCATGACGAGGACGAGAAGCTTTTGCGTGCCCTGGTAAATAGCCTGGTCTCTTGGGTCACCCAAGTTGAGGTCTATAACTTTTGCCCCGACCAAAAGCTGTAAGATTATGGATGCCATCACGATCGGCCCTATGCCGAGTTGTATGATGGACCCTTGAGCTCCGCCCATTATAGCCCTAAAATCTCCGAAGAAATCTCTTAACTCTGGCTGTAGCCCAAAGAGTGGCACCTCCATCAGCGCAAAGTAGAGGACGAGTATCCCAAGCGTCCACCCCAGCTTAACCTTGAAGTGAACATGGCCAAATGGCCGTTCCACAGCCGGAATTTTTCTTAGAAGAGGCTCAAAGATGTATCTTAGCTGTGTGTCAGACATTTAAAAATCTCTATTCTGGCATATTTGCCTCGGCAAAGATGACCTCTCCTCCGCTTTCCTCAATCTTTTCTACGGCTTTCACCGAGAACGCCTTTGATGTGATACGTAACTTTCTATTCTTTCTAATGCTTCCAGAACCGAGGACTTTATCTATCCCAAGATTCTTCATATCCACCTTTATGAAGCTGCCTTCTTCTGTGGCCAGCCCCCTAAAGACGAGATTTTGGGCTATTTCATCCAATTTTCCAACATTGATGGTATTTTTCTCTTCTATAACTGCAGGGGGCCTCTTAAAACCATATTTCCCTCTTCTAACTCCCTTAAGTATAGTTCTAACAAAATGATGTTTGAATGGCCCTGCATTCCCCCTTCCTCCTTTGCTCCCGCCCCCTCTACGTTTCTTGGCGTTTCCTCCACCGCAAGTCCTGGACCCTCTATACTTACTCGTCTTATCTTTTACCATTGATTAGATCACCTCATCTGAGTAAGAAGTTCATTTATTTGATCTCCGTGGTAACCCAGCTCTCCCCCCTCCTTAAAACTCTTTTTTATGCCCTTGTGCCCTTTTCTGGGAGGATGTAATCTAAAGACCGGTTTTAAATATGAAACATCCTTTAGATTCATTTTACCGGTGAAGAGAGCATCTGCAAATTCGTCCAAAGAGTGAAAATCTGAGTCTTCTTTGAAGGAGTGTTCTTTTAACCTCTTTCCCCCTATCATTCTTCCCCTCTCCTCCAGAATCAATTTAAAGGTGTCTCTGTCTATCTCACCCCATGCCACATAATCCTTAACTTTTTGGAGCATTCCATTAGAATATTTATCCTCGCCTAAAAAGATACAGTGGTTCACTTTATGAAGCCTCAGCATCTTCAACGTATCCTTTATTCCTCTTCTGACGTTTACACTCCCACGAAGTCTCACTACTGCGTACATTTTTTACCCTTCCACCTTTACACCTTTGACCGTTGATAAGTTTTTAAGGGCGTTATACGTCGCCTTGGCAAAATTCATGCTTGTTCTCGTGCTACCTTCCGTTCTTGTCCAGACATCCTTTATTCCGGCCAACTCCAAAACCTTCTTCGCCTTTTCCCCAGAAGCTAAACCGAGACCTTTTGGTGCAGGAATCAGCGTTATTTTAACACTACCAGACTTACCCTCAATCTTGTACGGAACGCTGTGTGGGGTTCCGCACATGCACTCCCATGAACCGCACCCCCGCATAACTTTAACTATATTGAGTTTTGCCGCATTGACACCTTTTCGTATTGCATTCCCAACCTCGGCATCCTTTCCGACACCGACGCCCACATATCCTCTCCTATTCCCAACGACGATCGTGGCAGTGAATTTTACTCTTCTACCGGAATCCGTCATCCTCTGAACCATATTTATGTCGAGAACCTCATCTTCCAGATCTGGAAGTAGAAGATCGACTATCTCCACCTCTTTTAAGGGATAATCAATCGTTAATGCCTCATCTATATCACGTATCTCTTTTTCATGTACAAGATGACCAAGCCTCGTTCTGGGATTCCAGTCTTTCCGCACCGGGCTAAATCTTTTTTGCTTCTTTCCATCTCTCTTCGACGATCTTCTCTTCATTGATATTCCCCAAAAGACGATATAACGATCTCCTTCACTTTTCCAATCTTCTCTTGAACCCCCATCCGTTCTCCTTCAACTGTTCTTTCGTCAGGCAAAATTTTTGGATCATGCGGAATGCTCATTCCTGCATCAAGCATGCCTTTTAGTGAGGCATATATCCTCGATCCTTTAACCGATGTATTTAAACCGGTGTCTAATATAGCCCCATCCATTCCTTCCAATCTCGCTTTTGCTTTTAAACCAAAGAGGAGCCCGGTTAGGTAAGCAGCGGGAATATTACCTGTGGGAAGATCATATCCATACTTTATTAGCTCTCCCGTAATGGCCGAGATCGAGGTGATATCTCCTTTATTGCCCAATCCAACGAGCTGGATGATCATATTTTTATTCGTTTTTCTCACAACAATCCGCGGTCTTTTTGACGACAATAACTTCAATCTTTTTGGATAGTTGGTCTTATTTTCCCTTCTCCTCCTAAAGGGAACCCTATATCTGGGGCCTTTTGCCATATAAGTCACCTTCTAATATTATTCATCTTAATATAGGTATCCAAGAGCCTGATACTCCTAAATTCTCCGCCCTTAGATTTGTTGTAAAGCATCCTGTAATCTGATCTGTCTATCTCCTCTCCGTCTCTTAGCCCTCTCAAATACCTTCTCTGTGCCCTCACGGTCTTCATCCATCTTCCTTTCTTAGAAGAACGAGCATTTTTGGCGCCTTTTCTCTTTCCATGACCTTTTCTGTGGCCATACGCCCTCTTTGCATCTCTTTCTCTTGCTCTTCCTCTACTCACCCCTTTCTTTTGAATTTTTTTGATAGCACCATCCTCTATCAGCCCTCTTATATCATCTCTCGTTATTGCAACGGCGATATCCTCGCCCTTTTCCGGGTCGAGTCTAACCCTATTTTTTCCAATCTTCATCACTTTTGCCGCAAGATTTTTCTGCATGGAAAGATCTGTCATAGTTCCTTCACCATATTAATGATCTTTATCCCAATCTCTTCTGCTCTCTCTTCTATCTCCAATCTCTTTTTTCTGCCGACGGTTCTCGCGATTCTAACCAACTGTTTTTCGGGATCGACTTTTTTCAGCTCTTTAATGTTTCTTACGAGCGTGTCTTCAAGCCCAGAAGGGTGTAACCCTTTAACAAGTGCAGGAGAACCATATCCTACCTTAACAACCGCCGGTTTTGATACTTTTCTACGCCTCTGTTTATTTTGTCTCCCTCTTGGTCTTCTCCACGCTTCTTTAACTCTTTTTTTATATTTAGAGCCATATCTGGAGAAGCTTGGTTTTTTATGCTTTTGTGTGCTACGAACTCTCAATAATCTCTGCTCTTCTCCCATTCAAAAATCTCCGATTTTTGATGTGCAAATCTTCGATTTGCCCACATCACTATCCCCTACTTATGAGGTAGATACCATCTTGAAAGACCCTTGGATCCCTTCTTCTGATCTTGGTGCTTTGTTCCATATTAGCGGCGGTCTGTCCAACCTCTTCCTTAGCCGCCCCAGTAACCGTTATAATATCCTTATCTATCTTCACCTCTGCATCCCCAACGATCTTGGCCACTCTCGATTTCTTCTCCCCCAAAAAATTATTTATGACGAGTTTATCATCTTTGAGTTCAAGTTGGATGGGAAAGTGTGCATAAACCACCTTAAGTTTGTACTCGAATCCTCTCGTAATTCCGACCATCATGTTGTTTATGTGGGATGCAAACGTGCCTATGATGGATCTGTGTTCTTTTTTGCTTTTTTGAGTACTTACAATTACTTTAGTATCCTCTTTAAATATCTCAACGCCAATATAGAATAATCTCTCTTTTAGCGCCCCTTTTGGCCCCTTCACCTCTATTACATCCTTATCGATGGTAATTTCAACATCCCCTGGTATATTTAGCTCTCTTCTCATAAAAGGCACCTAATATATGAATGCTAAAAGCACCCCACCGATCTTCTCTTCTTCGGCATCTTGGTGAGAGATTATGCCTCTCGAGGTCGAGAGTATCAGACTGCCAACGTTCTTTGCCGGCAGATATCTCTTCTCCCACTTCTCAAATTCTCCCCTCTTGACGGAGTGTCTCGGTTTAATTACCCCACAATCATTTATCTTCCCAAGGAGCTTCACCCCAAATTTACCTCCATGCCCGTCTTCGATGAACTCGAACTCCTCTATGAAACCTCGCTCATGGAATACCTTAAGAACGTTTCCTATAATCTTCGAAGAGGGTTTTATAACACCTTCCAATTTTCCACCCATCTCAGCATTTTTTATAGATGATAGGGCATCTGAAAGTGGATCATGTAACATAATAATCACCTATATTTTTTAAACCCCATCTCGCTGGCAACCTCTCTAAAACACTGTCTACAGAGATAGATGTCGTATCTCCGAATGAGTCCCTGTTTCCTTCCGCATCTTCTACACTCATTTGCCCCTCGGCCAAACGTCTTCTTTGAACGTGATCGCTTTGGGATTTGTTTTTTTCCCATTCACTCCACCTTCACTCCCAAGTGTTCCTTGGTAAATTCTATCGCCTCTTCTTTATTAATTTTATGCACCTTAGGGACTTTCCCACGCTTTATCTTCCTCTTTTCGATCCTCTTTCCTGGTCTCTCGAGTACCACCGTGACGTCCATACCAAATATTCCTGTCTCTGGATCATATTTCATATTTGGAAATGCCAAATGCTCTTCCATCCCGAAAGAAAAATTTCCTGTCTCGTCAAAACAATCTTCATCGATGATATTATTTAGCACATTCAAGGCGTCTTTTAGAAAGTTCTTTGCCATCTTTTTTCTGAGGGTAACCTTACAACCTATTGGCTCTCCTTTCTTGATTCCAAATGCCGGTCTTGTCTTCTTGGCGAAGGTTCTCGTGGTTTTTTGCCCGGTGATCGTCGCAAGGACTTTCTCCGCATTTATAAGCTGTTTGCCACTCTCCCCTACCCCCATATGCACTAAAACTTTCTCTATCCGTGGTTTTCTCATGGGGTTCTCACTCATATTAGATCTCCAAATTTAGAAGAGGCTTTTCTTCGCCTACAATGAAGGCATAATCCTCGATCGTCTCAAAAATTTTATCATCCATCTCGATCGTCACTATGTTGGGATTTGAACCCTCTCTAACCTCTATCTTCTTTATCTTCCCTACCTCCCCTGTATGCTTTCCGCCTGTCACCAGAGCAACTCTGCCGGCTTCGTATTTTATATGTTTCAAGATCTCCCTCTCTGGAACCGATATCATGATCGAGTCCTTTCTCCTGTAATCATTATTTGTAAGGATGTTTGTCCCATCGTGCAACCCCATCTGTATCTTTCCACCTCTAACCACCTGCTTCTTCTCTATCTTACATAACTTTACCTTTGGCTCATCCGTCTCTCTAACCGTTATCTTTCCACGATGACTCAATAAAACCCTGTAGTGTTTCTCATCGGGGAGAATACTTATCAGATCGAATAGACCAACCGGAAACCGGTAAGCCTTCCTGACTATGCCATCCACCAAGACGCGGCCCTTTCTAAGAGCATATTTTGCCTCATGGCCGTTATCCACAACTCCGAGTACATCTCTGAGAAGCACGAGCAAGGGTATGCTCCGCTCTATGGAATGAGTGCCTGGTATCGGCTTAACGATCCACTTATGCTCTTTTCTCCCGATGGGCCACGCCCTTGGGGACGATATCCTCTTCTGGTATCCACTCATTTACTTCCTCTCCAAGATCTTTATTCTCTCCTCGTCATCCAAGTTTAATTTGGTTACCGTAACGTTCGACGGGTGAATGGCTCTTGGAACTTCCGTTCCATCGGCCTTCGCAATGACCAGCCCTTCCACCCATATCTTTACGCTTCTCAGATCCACCCTTTGAACCTTACCTTCCTTTCCTCTGTCATCTCCCATCATTATCAAAACGCTATCTCCCTTTCTAACCTGGACGCTTCTCTTCCCATACTCCCCCCTTAGATCCGTGCTCAATGGGGCTCTAACGAGCTTCTGTCTAAGATGAAGAGGTGCGTTATAGAGAGCTCTTCTCTGTTTTCTCGGTTGTTTTGATCTCGTCTTGTGCACAGTCGCAGATCTTCGATCTTTGATCATCTTATTACTCCCTCAAACGATCATAGAAGCCAGGGAAGCGATCTTAGAAAATCTCTCTACCGCCTCTCTCGCGGCGGGGCCTTTTATCTCCGAAGCCTTCAACCCACCACTTTCATCCATGATTACGGCCGCATTATCTTCAAATTGAATCCTGGATCCGTCTGACCTTCTGAATTCTTTTTTTTGCCTGATTATCACCGCATTTAAGATCTGTTTTTTCATCTCAGGTGCCCCCTTCTTTACGGTTACCACCACTATATCCCCTATGCCGGCTTTCGGATACCTTCTCTTAACGCCCCTATACCCTTTAACACTGATTATCTCCAGGATCTTTGCCCCGCTGTTATCCGCACAGAGAAGTCTGGAACGCGTCTGTAACGCTTTTGTTATATTAGATTTGATCGCTTTCATTTGAAAATCTCCGATTTTCAAGTTTGCAAATGAACATTTGCAATCATTATAGCCTCTCAACGACGACAAAGGATTTGGTCTTGCTGATCGGCCTGCATTCCGCTACTTTTACCAGGTCTCCCACCCTAATTTTGATACAAGGGGGATTATGAGCATGAATATTAGAGCTTCTTCGCTCATATCTCTCGTACTTCTTCACAAATCGGTTCATCTCCCTCCTAACAACGACGGTTTTACCCTCTGAGCTTACCACCTTGCCGACAAAGACCTGTCCTCTAACGGAGAGATTTCCATGAAAGGGACAATTTATATCGCTGCATTTGCTTTCTGGCGGTTTAACGTTTAGACCAATATCTCTCATGATGCATCCCCCATCTTTTTAATTCTCTCCTCGGGCCTACCGACCAACAGCCTTCCATCTATCAGGACATTCTTCCAAGTATCATTTGAAAATGTTCCATTTTCAAGTTTGCGAATCGAAGATTCGCAATCATCGTTCAAAGGATTTTTAAATATGAATTTTGCATCTTTCTTTGCAATCTTCTTCTCTTTTGACCTCTCAGAGATTATAAGCATCTTCTTCGTCTCATCGGTGACTTTTCCCTTTATGCCAACCTGATACGGGTTCTTGCTATCTTCAACCGTTACATCAAGCCCTATCAATTCGTGATACAATATGTTCGTCGGTTTTAACCTCATCTCTTTTACCTATTTCTCCTTATCTCATTATTTATTGTTTTTATTCTTGCTATGGCTTTTCTTATCGCCCGCACCCTACTAGGATTTTTTAGCGACCCTCCGGCGGCAATAGTGCCCCTCTCTTTTATAAGATCGTATTGAAACCTCTTTAACGCTCTTTCTCTCTCAGATTCGTTCATCTCTCTTATTTCACTCGGTCTCATCAGTGCCAATTTCATCCCTCTGTCGCTTCTTCTTTATCCTTAACTGCTACCGTAGCTTCTTCTTTATCCTTAACTGCTACCGTAGCTTCTTCTTTATCCTTAACTGCTACCGTAGCTTCTTCTTTATCCTTAACTGCTACCGTCACTTCTTCTTTCTCCTTAACTTCGAATTTGTCGGGCAACCGTGCGGAAGGAAGAATGATCCGTACATTAACTCCTATCACACCGAGCTTCTTCTTGGCTATGGTGTATCCCCTTTTAACGATATCATTTACAGGTTCTCCAGCATGTATCATGTACCCTTTAACAAATTTTTCCGTCCTCGCTCTTGGCCCCGTAAGCTTCCCCGCAAGCACGATCTCGCATCCAAGCGCTCCCGCATTCATTATCTCTCTCAATATGTTGTGGCCTGCTCTTCTAAAATACCACCCTCTTTCCAACAAATTCGCAAGTCTATTTGCCATTATTAGGGGATTTAATCGTGCATTCTCAGATTCTACCACTTCTATCTGTGGGTTATCTAGATTAAACTTCTTTCGGATCTCTTCGGTGGTTTTTCTTATCTTTTCGCCACCTCTCCCTATCACCAATCCCGGTTTTTCAACATAGACAATTATCTGCATGCCGAGAGGTGTCCTGTTCAATTCTGCTCCACCATAACCCGCCGTCATGAGAGATTTCGCGAGGAACTCATTCAACCTGTATTTTTCGAGTCCTTCCATGATGAATTTCTTCTCAACTGGCATTCAAAAATCTCCGATTTGCCCACATCACTGCACCTCTTCCAATATCATCTCGATATTTGTGGTGATCTTCCTTTTTGGAGTTGTTCTACCCATCGCCCTTGGATAAAAGCCCTTCATCTGCCGCCCCTTGCTTGCCGTTATGTGCTTTATCACTATTTCATCGGAATTTAGCCCTTTATATTCTGCATTCTTTTCTGCGTTCTCCAGTAATTTCAATATTCCAGAGGCAGCTTTCTCTGGAAATTTTCCGGCGTCCCACCCCTCCATCTTTCTATGCGCTACCTTTTTGTTGTGTTTTTTGAAAGGGACAGGATTTTTAAGCGATATAACATCTTTTAGATAGCTTTTTGCCGTGTCAACATTCATTCCCTTAATCTCCCTGCAGATCTCCATAGAATGTTTCTGGGAGATCGGAAGTTCCCTTCCGTAAGAAGCCGTGCCATGCACCGGATCTGCATTGATAGAGTATTTGTGTCTGCTTGGCATCTTTTACCCTCATCTCAACGGTATAAATTTGCTCGATTTCGTTGCTCCAAGCCCGGCACTTCCATGCTTCACCTCTTTTCTTGTCAATGCGAACTCGCCCAGATAGTGCCCGATCATCTCAGGCTGAATCTCGACGAAGGTGAAGCCCTTACCATTATGTATTCCCACCCTCTTACCGATCATCGATGGAAGCACAATCATATTTCTTAAATGTGTCTTAACGGTTTCTTTCCCCTTAATTTTTTTAAGAAATATCTCTTCCTCTTCTTTAAATCCTCTTTTTATCTTCCTTCTCTGTCTAGAAGGTAAAATCTCTGATAGTGTCTCTAAGCTCATCTTCTGTAATTCATCCTGTTTATAACCCCTAAATGTAAATTCTTTCCTCTTTGGAACTTTTCTATCTTTCTTGACCATCTTTCATCTCCCTCTTCCAGTTCTTCTCGGACTAATGCTCCCGACCTTTCTACCAGGCGGAGTGCCCCTTGATACCGACTTCCGTCTGCCGATATGCTTATGACCTCCACCCCCATAAGGATGATCGACGGAGTTCATCTTAACGGCACTGACCTTCGGATATTTCTGTGCCTTACTTTTTAAGGCGTTATGTTTCTTTCCAGCCTTTAAAAATGGCTTCTCTCTCTTGCCCCCTCCAGCGACGATCCCTATAGTTGCCCTGCACTTAGAATCAAGCTTCTTCGTTCCACCACTCGGTAACCGAACGATCGTCTTTCCTCTCTCGTGAGATATGATCGCACCATAAACACCAGAAGCTCTTGCAAATTTTCCACCATCGCCCAATTTAGATTCTATATTACAAATCAAGGTTCCCTCAGGTATATTCAAAATGGGAAGGGTATTTCCAACCTCCAAAGGTGCTCCCTCTCCGTATGCAATCTTTTGTCCGACAAAGACCCCTTCTGGAACCAAAATCATCTTCTCTTCCCTTTTATTCTCCTCTTCAAAGACCACACTGGCAATCGGTGCACTCCTCGCAGGGTCATGAGCAATCTTTACGATCTCTCCTTTCATAGTCTTCCCATCATCGAGCCTGGGGTGAATCAATTCCTCTTTACGCCTGTGTGGTGGTGCCCTGTATGTCGGCGTACCCTTTCCCCTATTTTGAGAGATAATTCGCTTACCCATATTTATACTATCCCGAGCTTGGTAGCGATGTCTTCGGCTTTATATTTATCCGAAAGTCTCACCATCGCCTTCTTCTCACCCTTAAATGTTAATATCGTATTAACTTTTTCTACTTTCACGCCGTATATCTCCTCAAATTCGTCCTTTATCTCATCTTTTCTCGCATTCTTATCGACGATAAAATAAACTACATTCTTCTCCATCTCAAGTACCGCCTTCTCCGAGGCTACCGGTCTCTTCAAGATCATCTTCACCTTCATTCAGATTTCCTCAACATCTTTACCGCCGACTCTGACCAGATAGTCAATCTTCCGGCGTGAGTTCCCGGGGCAAGTAACTCTACATTCAGGTCACTTAGAAGGGAAAAATCGACCCCAGGCAGATTCTTGGATGCTTTCCTAAGTCCTTTATCATCTGCCGTTATGATGAGGGCACTCCTCTTTCGTTTGTATCTTCTACCCCGCATCTTACCTTTACCCGACCTTATCTTCTTCTCTTTTGCCCTTTCTACGTCATCCCAAACCCTAACGCGCTTAAAAAGCTCGTCAACCTCTTTAGTCTTGCTCAATTCCTCTATCTCGTCTTTTAGAATGATTGGAACTTCTCCCTCAAAGATGTGCCCCCTTCTCATAACCAGATCCTTATCAGACGTGGCAGCTATTGCAGATCTGAGTGCCTTTCTCATCTCTTTCTTATTTATCTTCTCGAGAAGATTCTTTTCCACTTTTGGAGGATGTGCTCTCCTTCCTCCAACTGCCCCGGGAGATCTTGCGGCTCTTCTACCATTTTTGATCCTTGCAATCCTCGATACTCCTCTCCCCACGCCCCACGATTCTGCGGACGTGTCATAACCTGCATAGGGCTTCACCCCGTGTGGCTGGTATCTCCTCGACTGAATGGAGAGAACGGCTTTTTTGATGATGTCGGGCCTGTACGGCTCGCTAAAAGTGTCGGGCAGATCTATCTCTCCGACTACATCCCCGGACGTATTAAATACTCTTGCTTTTTTTGCATCGTTCATATATCATCTACCCTGCTGTGATTTGAGACTGATATATTCAACTTTATGGACACCAGAAACGACCTCCGGCGTGTGAATATCGGAAATTTTCTGTGCAGATTGCATCCTCATTGCCCCCCTCATCCTTATAAGTCTCTTTTTAGGCCCGGGAACGCTCCCTTTGACGAGAAGATAAGGGTTCTTGACGACGCCGTAATGCACGAATCCACCATCCGGTATTATCTCTCCCCCATCTTCCCCGATGGATATTATCTCCTTGTTAAACTCCGTCCTCTGTTGATAGCCCAACTGGCCTGCCTGTGGAACGGTCCACCTGGTTCTGGACGGAAACCATGGTCCCAAGTTTCCAATATGTCTCCTCTTGCCCCCTCTTCCCTGCTTTTCGTTCTGCGTCATGATGCCCCACCTCTTCACAGGACCCTGAAAACCCTTTCCCCTCGTTATAGCAGAGACATCAACGAATTCTCCCTCTTCTAATACTTCTGAAACTTTTATCTCTCTTCCTAAAAGACTTTTAGAATATTCGAGGATCTCTCCTATCTCTTCTCCTCCTATCTCAATCTCCATGATCTCCGGAATCTTCTTTGAAACTCCACTGACCGACTTCGGTCTTGTGTAGGCGATCGCCCTAACCTTTGATATGCTCTCTGTTCTCTCCTCCAATCGCCTAAACGATTCTTCGTCACTTTTTTCTTGGTTTTTTGCGGCACACACCCGTCTTTTTAGTTCCTTATCCAAATTTACTGTCCAAACCTCTCCAATCGGTTTTAGACCATAAGTTGTATCTTTATAGGCACGTATACCGGCTATCTTCATATTCGGAGTCTCTATGACAGTCACCGGAACGAATATTTCCTCATCCTTGGTTGGACTATACTCTCGATCATCTTTTATAATAACATGGGTCATTCCAACTTTGTATCCGGAAAATCCGAGTAATTTTACTTTATCAGACGATGACCATGCTCCATATCTCGGTATCTCACTCTTTGCCCTTTTTCTCGGGCTAAAGGCGAGCGATCCACGCCTTGGACGATGTTTTGTTGGCATTTTTCTCTTCACTTGCAGGATTGCCATCTTATAAAAAGCTTTGCTATAACGAGATTTGTTGCCTAATCAAATGAGGGTTGGATCAATCATGAGTATGGGTCTTCTGTAATTACGCAATAAGTCTATTATTCAGCTCGTCGTATCTGTATTTGCTGGAGACGATCTTGTCCGTGTTTGTGTCCAGAGGAAATACTCTTAGTGCTTTGCCTCTTTCGATTTCTTCACCACGTCCGAGTAA
This sequence comes from Candidatus Methanolliviera sp. GoM_asphalt, assembly GCA_902158745.1. GTDB lineage: Archaea > Halobacteriota > Methanoliparia > Methanoliparales > Methanoliparaceae > Methanolliviera. The sequence continues at coordinate 9,772 of CABGHH010000001.1, read as the reverse complement.
AATTTTCAAAATTATCAATAGGGGCTTTGAACGTTACATCTTTTACGATTTCAAACCTTTTTTCAGCACTTCTTATTTTAATTTGTTCGGTGGGCCATAATTGATGAATATCAGTAGTACCTTTGGTTTCTACCACAAAATAAATCTTCTCCCTTCTAATTCCATTCTCCCGTTTTTCAACGATCATCGCCCAGTCGGGAGTGTATTTTCCAGCAGGAGTTTCTATAACATACCAATTAGGTAATTTGATAAATAATTTGACCCTTGAGTCTCGGTCTAACTCTTCTGCAAAGTCTCTTTCTATCCGACTGATGCCTTCTTCACTTGGGCCTGTATCAATTATAACTCCATCTTTACTTTCTTCCTCTATTTTATAAAGTGTTTTCTTATTATTTAGCGATATAATGTATTTATCATAAGTTTGAATCTCCTCATTAAATAAGTTGACATTAAAATATTCATCCAGTTCTAAGTATTTGATATTCCGCACAGAACTCTCTTTTAGGTTATAGTTAATAATTCTCACAAGGTGTTCTGCATATCCTTGGGGATTTTTAAAAATGAGATGAAGATTATTTGCTTTCTTGAGTATCTCTAAAATTGTTGATCTTGTGAGATTCGTTTCATCTTCAATGTATCTGATAACATTAAATACACTTCTTAATTTAATCCGTTCTGCACGCTCTCTAATAAACTCTTCTCTCAATTCTTTATGGTCAATCTTATCTATTCTAATCTTCTGAATAGTTATCTCAGGAGATTTTATTTCAATTTCATTTATCTCTCTATTTATCTCTCTTACACATGTATTAACAAATTCTTCTATATCTATGTTGATAACATACTTTGCTTTTTTGGATATTTTTTCCCATAAATGCTCAAATAACTCGCTTTTTAGAGTATCTTTCTTTATTATTATCTTTTTACGCATCCGTTTATCTTCTACAGGTGGTGGCTCTTCTCCGACCTCTGCTCTAAATTCTGTTTGTAATTGTTCTACATATTCCCTATAACTTTCATTAGTAACTACGGTTAACAAATTTGTTTCTCTCTCTTGTATCCGTTCTCCATCCAAATTAACTGGTAATCTCAATCCTCTTCCAATTTCTTGCCTCTTCTTTATCTCAGATGTAGAATAAGATAAGGTGCAGATATTGAACACATTGGGATTATCCCACCCCTCTCTTAAGGCAGAATGGGAAAATATAAATTCGACAGGCTCGTCTAATGATAGTAGTCTCTCTTTATCTTTCATTATTAAATTATATGCTTCTTCATCCCTTTCAATACTTTTTGCCCGTCTCATTTTAGAGAAATAACCTTTATGGATTTTCTCAACATCTAAATCTAAAAATTCTGGATATTTTAACTCAACCAACTCTTTAAATTCTTTCTCAAACATTTTTCTTAACCATCCATCTTTTAGGAGATAGTCGTCCACTCTGTTTATGAAAAATAAACTCAATACCTTAATACCCCTTGGATTTAATCTATGCTTTCTTTCTAAATGCTCTCTTATTGTCTCTTTTATCATAATCCTGATTACTTCATCTTCATTTACAGAAGATTTGCCTTCATATATTTTTACTCCGTTAGAAAATAATATATAGCCAGCCCCTTTGTTTATCTCAGTAATTTTAAATCCTTCATAGTATGAATTTTTTGCTTTTATTGCTAAATCGTTCCCTTGCTTCAATGTCATTGTTTTAAATTTTATACCATCTTTTTCCTTAACAAAAACCTTAACTTTTGCTCTTAATCCTGACTTAGTAGAGTCTATTCTTTCCAAAATTATTTTCTTACTGTTTGGGTCCCCTTCTTCAGTTATAGATAAAACCTCTATTTTCTTTACTAATCCCAGATTATAAGCATCATAGGGAGTTAATTTATAAACCAGATTATACACTTCTTTATGTGTTGCCGAATATCGCAAAATAAAAAGAGGATTCAGTTCAGAGATACCCCACAGCGACGCTTCGCCACCTATTTTTTGAGGTTCATCCAAAATAACGATAGGATTTGTTTGTTTTATGAGTTGAATAGGCTTATCTCCCATTCTATCATGGACATTGTGGATAATATTTATGTCTTTATTGAAGGCGTCTCTTGTGATTACCATAATCTCGAGATTGGTATCCTGGGCAAACATCCTTATTTGGACTAAATTTTTGGATTTATAGACAAAATACGTGTAAGGTAAATTCTCATATAATCCTTTAAGATGTTCTTTTGTAATTTTTAGTGTCTTTAAAACTCCCTCTTTGATAGCTACAGAAGGAACGACTATGATAAATTTTGTAAAACCATATTTTTGATTCAATTCTAGAATAGTTCGTAAATAAATATAGGTTTTACCTGTCCCTGTCTCCATCTCGATGGTGAAATTGTAGGTGGATTCTAAATTTTCCTCATTAGGGAATTCTAAATCTTCAGATATAGTTAATTCATTCTTTTTCTGAACCTTCTGTAAGTTTTCAAAAATTTTTTCTTTTGATATAGTTAAAACATTCGGAACAACTTGAAAAGTATAATCAAAAGGTTGTTTAACTTGTCCTTTGAATAAATCAACTACCGAATTAATGGCGTCAATCTGAAAATCTAATTTAGGATCAAACTTTAACTTCATCATCTTAGATCACCTTTAATCTTACAAAGGCTTTCAAGTTTATCTTTTGGTTATCGGTTAAGGCTTTATCCATAAATACAAACATCTTATCTCCATAATTGGGAGTTCTTATTTCCTCAACAGTCTCCTCGGTAATTTTCTCGTCCAATGATATATAAAATTCCAATCCCTGCTTTTCATCTGTAATATGATAAAAATTGTTATTCTTTATCTTCATCTCCTCAACTTTTGAGTTTAGGTCTAAACCTTCTTTTAAGATTAGTTCATATACTACATCAATAGACTTCCAATCTCCTACAAGTGGTTCATTAACCCAAAGACCGAGCCAGTCTAAGTATTTCTTCTTGAGTTCATCGGTTATAACGTAACCAGAGATCTTAAACTCATCTTTAAGATTAAAATTGGATTTGGCAAGATTAAAGACCTTAAAGCCGAAATCTTGATTACTTTTGATGAGTTTTTGTTGTTCATCTTTTTGGTATTTCTCTGATACCCTCTTCAATCTTTCAATGCAGATATCTGCAACTGTCGGATATTCTTTTTTAATATTTTCGTCCTGCACTTCCTCGTCTAAATTAATGAGGATAAACTTTCTATTTCCTCCGTCTTCTCTATTTAAATCCCAGATGGCGTGCCCTGTTGTGCCAGAACCTGCGAAAAAGTCAAGAATGAGATCATTAGCATTGGAACCTACTTCCAAAAGGTATTTTATTAGCTTTATTGGTTTTGGATACGAGTAAACTTTTCTTAACCCTAATTTCTCCAGATCGCTGTTGCCGTCTTTGTTGAAGGCTGTTTTGTATAAAATAGAGAAAGGAACCATCCCTTTTGATTCATGCATGTATAATTTGTAATACACAGTCCATTTATCTGATTTATTATTAGATTTCTTGAAAATTATCCTATCTTCCGCTTTCATTCTTTCAAATGTATCCTTCGCATATACCCACTGGTGTTCATCTCCTCTAAGAATCGATCCATCAGGACACTCAATATCATAATGCAAACCTCTACTATCCTGTAATCCATCGTTATGCAGTGGCTTTGTAGTGTACCTACCTACTTCATCTTCGCGAGGGTAGTTCTTGATGTTTGAAGGAAATCGTTTAATATATGCTTCTCCCAATTTCTTAGCATACACAATTAGATATTCGTGCTCTATCGAAAAAAATACACTATCGCTCCCTCCCCCTCCCCTTTTTCGCCAAACAAGCATAGCCACAAAATTTTCCTCCCCAAAAATTTCATCCATCATCTTCCGTAAATTATGAACTTCATTATCATCAATAGAAACAAAAATAACTCCATCATCTCTCAATAAGTTCTTCGCCAAAAATAATCTTGGATACATAAAATTGAGCCAATCTGAATGATATCTCCCACTCGCCTCCGTGTTCGTGGTCAGTTTATTTCCTTCGCCGTCCATCTGCCCCGTCTTTTCTAAATAGTCCTTCAACGGCTCTTTGAAATTGTCTCTATAAATAAAGTCCTTGCCTGTATTATAAGGTGGATCAATATAAATCATCTTAACCTTGCCAAAATAGGGTTTTAATAATAATTTAAGCGTCTCTAAATTCTCCCCTACGATAGCTATGTTCTCTGTGCCATCAAAATCAATAGACCTATTCTTATCGGGTTTCAAAGTTCCATAGGCGGGTTCCTGAATAAGTCTAAAAATTTTGCTTTTACCTGCCCAATTGAAATAGAATCTATCGTCTTCTTTTTCTACGATTTCACCCGTTAACAATGCTTTTAGTTTCTCAAAATTAACCTTCTCATCCTCAAAAATTTGAGGCAACCTCTCCTTTAATCCGTCTATTATGTCAATTTTAGCAGATTTAGTTACTTTTTCGCATTCGCTCATTTTCATGCACACACTCGGTATATCCTTATAAACACGACCTTATTAAACCTCTGGATACGTGATCTTCCCATAAATAGCACTCGTCGCCGCCGTTGCAGGCGAAGAGAGATATATCTCGGCGTTATTGTTCCCCATCCTACCCTTAAAATTTCTGTTCTGCGTCGATAAAGCGACCTCGCCATCCCCCAACGCGATGGTTCTTCCTATGCAGAATCCGCATCCTGGAGGACAGACAGCGGCACCCGATTCAACAAATATCTCTATAAGTCCCTCTTTAATCGCATCCATCAGTACCCCTCTGCTCGCCGGATATACAACAAGCCGGCATTTGGCCTTTTCACCCTTTAATATCCTAGCCGCCACTCTCAGATCCTCAAGTCTTCCGTTCGTGCAGCTTCCTATGCAGACCTGATCCACCTCCGTTCCTTCATATTCAACGACGGGAGCGACGTTATCAACACGGTGCGGATAGGCTATCATCGGTTCTATCTCTTCTGCTTCTATTTGGAGTTCGTCTCTGTATTCTGCATCTTTATCCGGTTTCAAAGCCTTAAACTCCTCTTCCCTGCCATATCTCCTCAAAAATTCCCTCGTCTTCTCGTCTGCCTCGCATATACCGTTCTTAGCACCTGCCTCTATAGACATGTTTGTGAGCGTAAATCTCGATTCAACACTCATCTCTTTAACCGTCGAACCCAAGAACTCCATAGACATATACGTCGCACCGTCCGCCCCAGTTTTTCCAATTATATCTAAAAAAAGATCCTTTGAGAAGACATTATTCTTTAGAGATCCATCTATCTTGATCTTAAATGATTCTGGAACTTTGAACCATGTCTTACCATAGATCATCGCCGCCGCAATATCCGTGGATCCCATCCCTGTCGAGAAAGCCCCTAAACCGCCATGCGTACACGTGTGGCTATCAGCTCCTACGATAACCTTATAAGGAGCAGAAAAGTTCTCAAGGACAATCTGGTGGCATATACCATCCCCGTTCTCATAAATTTTTAAATTATTATCCCGTGCAAACTCCCTCATCAAGATATGGACGTTTGATACCCTCTCACTCGGAGATGGAGATGCATGATCACAGATAGCAACCACTTTTTCATCGTCGAAGACCTTTCTTTTTCCCAACGTTTTCATCTTCTCTATCGCCAGCGGTAATGTCCCATCGTGGCCAAAAGCTAGATCAACAGGAGAAACGATCATATCCCCTGGAACAACGTCTCTTCCTACCTTTTCAGATAATATCTTCTCTGCCATCGTTCTTCCCATTTTTCCCATAAGGATCTACTCCATGGTAATAAGATCTATAAAAATTTTTTATATGGTTCATTCTTCAAAAGATCTCGGGTTTTGGTGTATATGTACAGCTTACCTGGCGAGACGAGATAAAAAGGGAAAAGAATAAATATTAATCCAAAATGTTTGCACTTGTATACACAAAAAGGTGATTGAGAATGAGTTTTGGAATAGAGTTTCTACCAAATATGGAAGTGGGTAAGATCGTAGATTATGCCTGCATGGCAGAAGAGAACGGATTTGAGAACGTTTGGGTAACCGACCACTACAACAACAGAAATGTCTATGCAACGCTGGCGATGACTGCGTCAAAGACTGAAAAGATAAAACTTGGTCCTGGTGTCACGAATCCGTATCAGATACATCCTGCTGTAACTGCCTCCGCGGTGGCTACGATAAACGAGATCTCAAACGGAAGGGCGACCCTTGGAATGGGACCGGGAGATAAAACCACGCTCAAGAAGCTTGGACTGGAGATGGAAAAGCCAGTTAAACGTCTAAAAGAGTCAATAGAGGTCATAAGAAGTATGTGGAATGGAAAACCCATAAAATATGACGGTGATTTCTTCAAGATAGACGGGGCAAAGATGGACTTCAAGGCAGGTGACATTCCTGTATATATAGGTGCACAGGGCCCCGTCATGCTGAAGACCGCAGGAATGATAGGAGATGGCGCTCTGATAAATGCTTCCAATCCAAAGGATTTTGAGTTCTCGATACCTAAGTGCAAAGAGGGCATGAAAGAGGCTGGAAAGGAGAAGTTTGATATCGTTGCATACACCTGTTTCTCCATCGATGAAGACTCAGAGAAGGCAAAAAATGCCGCGAGGATCGTTGTAGGTTTCATCGCCGCGGGAAGTCCGGATCTGGTCTTCGAGCGACATGGTATCGACCTGGAAAGTGTCAATAAGATAAGAGACGCGCTCGGTAAGTTTGACTTTGGTACATTGAAGAAGGCGGTCAATGACGATATGCTCACTGCTTTCTCGATATGTGGTTCTCCTGACGAATGTATGGATAAGATAGAGGCGCTATACAAAACAGGAGTCACGCAGATCGTTGCCGGAAGCCCCGTAGGACCAAAGATGGCAGATTCGATAAAGATGATCGGAGAAGAAATTATTGGAAAGTAAATAAGTTTGATTAAATTGATGTAATTGTAGATATACGTGATCTAATGGAGGGAAAAATGGACGTGGAAAAGATAGATGAGATTATAGATGGATATGTGGATGAAGAAGGGGTTTTAATTCAGATACTATTGGATATACAACGTGAATTAAATTGGGTTCCAAAGGAAGCGATTATGGAGATGAGCAGACGGTTGCAAATTCCGATAAGTCAGATATATCGGGTTGCCAGTTTTTACACGGCGATGAGTTTGACGCCAATGGGTCGCCATTTAGTTCAGGTATGCTTAGGCACAGCTTGTCATGTGCGTGGTGCACCGAAGATTTTGAATAAGGTAGAGAACACGCTGAAGATTAAAGCCGGTGAGACGACAGAAGATATGATCTTTACCTTGAGAACGGTTAATTGTCTCGGTTGCTGTGCGATGGGTCCGGTGATGGTAGTTGACGAGGATTATCACGGTAAGATGAAGACATCAGATGTCAACGGAATTTTAGAACGCTATGAATAGGGAGGTTAAAATAATGCCGAAGATAAATTCACCCACCGAACTGGAGGATCTCAGGCGCGAGATATTGTCCAAAAGAGATCCAAATAAGCCCTGTATTACGTTGTGCTCTGGAACAGCTTGTCACGCTACAGGTAGCGAGAAAGTTGCTGTTGCCATTGAGAAAGAATTAGAAAAACAAAGTTTGAAGGACGATGTAGACGTCAGAAGGACGGGCTGCCATGGTTTTTGCGAGAGGGGTCCTATTGTAGTTATTTATCCCGAGGAGATATGTTATCTTAATGTAACCCCAGAAGATGTCTCTGAAATTATCTCCGAGACGATAAAGGAGAAGAAGATCATCGATCGTCTGCTTTACACCGATCCCAACACAGGTGAAAAGGTAGTCTATGAGTACGAGATACCATTCTACAAAGAGCAGACACGGATCGTCTTTGGTCCCAACAAAAATATCGATCCTAAAAGTATTGATGACTATATTGCTATCGGCGGATATAGTGCCTTATCCAAGGCTCTCTTCGATATGACCCCGGAGCAGGTATTAGAAGAGGTAAAGAGATCAAATCTCAGAGGCCGTGGCGGCGGTGGGTTTCCAACAGGCAGAAAATGGGAGACCACGCGAAATGCCCCCGGTGAGCCAAAATATGTGATCGTTAACTGTGATGAGGGAGATCCGGGAGCATATATGGATAGGTCGTTAATGGAGGGAAATTTTCACAGCGTCATTGAAGGGCTGATCATAGGAGCGTATGCTATCGGCTCTCATGAAGGGCTCATCTATGTGCGACAGGAATATCCATTAGCGGTGGAAAACGTTAACATTGCCATCAAACGGGCGGAGGGATATGGTTTACTCGGTAATAACATCCTCGGTTCAGGATTTGATTTTACGGTAAAAGTGCATCGAGGTGCTGGAGCCTTCGTTTCTGGTGAGTCCAGCGCTTTAATGACGGCAATAGAAGGAAAAGTGGGAGAGCCTAGGCCAAAATATATTCATACTTCCGAGAGTGGCGTTTGGGATAAGCCAAGTGATTTGAATAATGTGGAGACATGGGCAAACATTCCTCTGATCATCAATAAAGGGTCAGAATGGTTTACCTCGATCGGTACTGAGAGGAGCAAGGGAACGAAGATCTTCTCTCTGGTAGGTAAGGTGAACAATACCGGTTTGGTGGAAGTGCCGATGGGAACCACAATTAGAGAGATCATCTATAAGATAGGTGGAGGAATCCCCGGAGGAAAAAAATTCAAGGCATTACAGACCGGCGGTCCTTCTGGCGGTTGCATCTCCGAGGAATATCTTGATACTCCTGTGGATTTTGACGAACTTGCCAAGCTTGGATCGATAATGGGCTCTGGCGGAATGATCGTAATGGATGAAGATACCTGTATGGTAGATGTAGCTCGTTACTTCGTCGATTTCCTCTGTGATGAATCGTGTGGTAAATGTGTACCCTGTCGTGAGGGGTTAAAGCGCGTTCGCAAGATATTGAATGGTATCGTCGCGGGAGAAGGGAAAGAAGGAGATATTGAACTTCTTGAGGAGATCGGCAACGTGATGAGCAAAGCTTCTCTTTGTGCATTGGGAAAAACTGCCGCAAATCCTATATTAAGCACTATTCGCTATTTTAGAGACGAATACGATGCTCACATCGAGGAGAAACGCTGTCCGGCTCTGGTATGTAAGGATCTGATCTCATATTATATCGATCCAGAGAGATGCAATGCATGCCGACTATGTCTTAAGAATTGCCCGGCGGATGCGATAGATGGTGAGAAAAAACTAATTCATATAATCGATCAATCCAAGTGCATTAAGTGTGGAACCTGTTTTGACGTGTGTCCTCCCAAGTTTAGCGCGGTGAAAAAGATATCTGGCGCGCCCGTTCCGCCACCCATTCCAGAAGAGAAGAGGGTTTTAGTAAAAGATAAAAAAGCAAAGGGAGGTAAAAAATGAACGAAGTTACTTTGGAGATCGATGGTAAAGAGATAAAGGTTGAGAAAGGATCGACAATATTAGAAGCCGCAAAAGGTATAGATATCGATATACCCACACTATGTTATCATCCGTTGGTTTCACCCTTCGGCGCCTGCCGTTTATGCTCCGTTGAGATAGAAAGACGGGGCAGGAAGAATATTGTCGCCTCCTGTATCTATCCTGTCGAAGAGGGACTGGTGGTAAATACAAAATCCCCTGAGGTTATCAAAGTTCGTAAGATGATCATCGAGTTATTGATGGCTCGGTGTCCCAATGTAAAGATACTACAGGACTTAGCGCAGGAGTACGGAATAAAAAAAACGAGGTTCGAATTAGAAGACGAAACCTGTATCTTAT